>JAFDXB010000089.1 GCA_018268175.1 Bacteroidota bacterium
TCATCCGTTAAATCCGTGTTCTTAAATTGAATGCATATAATGCTGATGAGGCTGATAAACGCAAAGATAAATTTTCAAAATATTTCAGCGTAAACCCGCGTCATCCGTTAAATCCGTGTTCTTAAATTGAACCCTGATGAAGCTGATGGCGCAAATAAACGCGGAGTAGTATTTTTAAATTCTTTCAGCGTAAACCTGCGTCATCCGTTAAATCCGTGTTCTTAAAAATTCTGTTAAGGCTGGTTGAATTTAAAGTCTCAGTTTTATTAATTTAATTATCCGGTTTGTTATCTTCTTCCTGCTATAAGCAGATTTAGGTCGGTAAATTTTAAATTGAATCTTTCACTTAGGTGGAAATTTGTGAGGCTTCCTTTGAATAAATATATCCCTGAGCGAATATTAATTTTATGCCATATTGTTTTATCTATTCCTCCATCTTCGCCGGTTTCTATTAACAAGGGCATAAGCACATTACTAATTGCCTGGCTTGCTGTTCTGGCAAAACCACTTGGTATGTTTGGAACGCAATAATGAATAACATCAAATTTTTTAAATACAGGATTTTTATGAGTAGTAACCACACTGGTTTCAAAACATCCGCCTCTATCAATACTAACATCTACAATAATACTCCCGGGGCGCATTGCACTAACCATTTCTTCGGTTACAACAATTGGTGTTCTGCCACCGTTTCCGCCTACTGCACCAACAGCAACATCGCAGGTTTTTAATTGCTTCGCAAGAATTTTAGGTTCCACTACTGAAGTCCATAATCTTCCCCCTATGTTATTTTGAAGCCGTTTTAACCTGTAGATGCTATTGTCGAAAATTTTCACGCTTGCACCCATAGCAAGAGCAGTTCTTGCGGCGTATTCGCCAACAATACCTGCGCCTATAATAATTACTTTAGTTGGCGGAATTCCGCTAATTCCACCAAGCAGTACACCCTTACCATTGTTTGCATTACTTAAATGCTGGCTCGCAATAAGCATTACAGCACTTCCGGCAATTTCACTCATGCTTCTTACAATAGGATTGTGGCCGCTGTCATCTTTCAGATTTTCAAAACTTAATGCTGTTATTCTTTTTTCCATCATTTTTTCCAGAATCTCACGCTTCATTAAAGCAAGGTGAATTGGAGAAATGATGTATTGGTTTGGCTTTAGAAATTTGCAATCGTCTTCACTTACGGGTGCACTTTTTACTATAATGCCGCATTCAAAAACTTTTTCTGTATCGTGTGCAATCTGCGCACCGGCCTCACTGTAATCTTTATCACTATAGTTAGCGCCTGTTCCTGCCCCTGCTTCAACTATAACTTTATGCCCCCTGGCAACAAGTACACTCACTCCTTCAGGAGTAAGGGAAATGCGGTTTTCGTTAAAAGATTTTTCTTTGGGAATCCCGATGCATAGCTCCTCGCCTTTCGGCTTAATATCAAGTGTTTCTTCTAAAGGTTCGTAAACAAATGAGGGAGAAATAACCGGCTTCTGGCGCGCCATAGATAATATTGATTTTTTGGAACGACAAATTACAACTTAATAAGCATTTTACGCATATTTTCATTTAACGTTGTTAGGTAGCAGTGAACAGAATCTTCAAATAATTTGGGCGCTTTTTCGGGCCATTCTACAAAACAAAGACTGCCTGAAGCAAGACAATCTTCAACTCCTGCATTTATTGCATCCGTTTCATTTTTCAGCCTGTATAAATCTATATGAAAAATGTTTCCAACGTTTGGAGAAGTATATTCATTAATTATTGAAAATGTGGGGCTGGATATTTTTTCTGCAACTCCTAGTTCTCTGCAAACAGCAGAAATCAATGTTGTCTTTCCCGCGCCTAAATTGCCATGAAATGCTATTACATTTTTTATATTTATTAATTTCAATATTTCTGATACTGCACTGTTTATTTCTGATAAGGAATAAGTAAATACCATACCCAAAGATATTTGCATAATTGGGATTAAATTATAAATGCCTTAAGGTAATTTTGTAAAATGGAAAATGTAGAATGGAAAGTTGAGGGGATGACATGCAGCAATTGCGCCCTCAGCGTTACAAAACTGCTGCAAAAAGAGGGAATGGAAAATGTGAAGGTGAATCCAATTAACGGTGAGGTTAGTTTTTCAAATCCGGGAAAAGAAAAAGAATTGTTGATAAAAGGTATTTCTTCCCTTGGCTATAAAGTTGCAAATGAACATCAGCATTCGCATGAAGAATCTTCGAAATTTTTTAAAAGTATTAAATCGCGTTTTTTCTTTTGCCTTCCTTTTACTTTGATATTAATGTTGCACATGTTGCATCCATGGATTTCATTTCACTGGCTAATGAACCCGTGGCTTCAGTTATTGTTATGTCTGCCTGTATTTATTGTGGGAATGGATTATTTTGGGAGAAGCGCCATTAAAAGCCTGAGAGGTGGTGTGCCAAATATGAATGTTCTTATAGCTTTAGGAGCAGTTGCTGCATTTGTATATAGCCTTTCAGGTGCTATTTTAAATTTAGGAAACGATTATTTATTTTTTGAAACTACGGCATCAATTATCACAATTGTATTTCTTGGAAATTATGTTGAAGACCTGTCAATTCAATCAACACAAAGAGCTGTGAATTCATTGGCAAAATCGCAAAAGGTAATGGCTAACATGATTGCATTTGATGATAACCATAAAGAACAGATATTTCAGGTTGAAAATACAGCATTAAAACATGGTGATTTAATTTTAATAAAATCAGGTGAACAAGTTCCTGTAGATTGTAAAATTTTATGGGGTGAAGCAATGGTAAATGAATCAATTATTACAGGTGAAAGCATACCACTAACTAAAACAAAAAAAGATATTTTAATTGGAGGTAGTTTAATTGACGATGGACTTGTAAAAGCTCAGGTAACTGCTACCGGGAAAGACACTGTGCTATCCGGAATTTTAAAAATGGTTCAAGATGCTCAAGGCGAAAAGCCTCCGGCTCAAAAAATGGCTGACAGAATTAGCTCTGTTTTTGTGCCGGTTGTTGTTGGAATTTCAATTATTACCTTCTTTTTAAACTATTACTTTTTTGATATTTCTGCCGGTTCTGCATTAATGAGGGCTGTTGCGGTTTTGGTTATTTCATGCCCTTGCGCCATGGGTTTGGCAACGCCTGCGGCAATAGCCGTAGGATTGGGCAGAGCCGCTAAAACCGGAATACTTTTCAGAAATGCATCAAGCCTTGAAACATTTAAAAATATTAAGCAAGTTGTGTTTGATAAAACCGGAACTATTACAACAGGTAAATTTTTAATAGGAAATTTTTCTTCAAATATTGATGTAGAAGAATTTAAAAGGATAGTGTATTCATTGGAAAAATTTTCAAATCATCCGATAGGGAAATCTGTGGCTGATGAATGGAAGAGTAATGATGTTATAAACTGGAAAAAAATATCTGAAATAAAAGGTTTGGGAATTAAAGCTGAAGATGCCCATGGAAATATTTATATGGCAGGATCTTCAAAGATTTCACCTGAAATAAAAGATGATAGTGTTCACAATATTTATATCTTAAAAAATGATGAATTACTTGGTTGGATAGACGTAGAGGATGAAATAAGAAGTGAATCGCATGATATAATCTCATGGTTTAAGAAAAAAAACATTAAAACGATTTTGTTAACCGGCGACCACAAAATGAAAGCATTGGCGGTTGCAGAAAAATTAGGTTTTGACGAAGTTTTTTATGAACAAAACCCATCACAAAAACTACAGAAAATCAGTGAACTTACAAATGATAAACCCACTGCAATGGTTGGCGATGGCATAAATGATGCTCCTGCATTGGCAAAAGCAACACTTGGGATTTCTGTAAGTAACGCATCTCAAATTGCAATGCAAAGCGGCGATGTAATTCTTATTAATAAAGGTTTAAAAAATCTCCCATCTGCAATAGGCCTCGGGAAACACACTTTTATAACAATCAAAGAAAATTTATTTTGGGCCTTTTTCTACAATATCATTGCAATTCCAATTGCAGCAATTGGTCTGTTAACTCCTACTGTTGCCGCATTGGCAATGGGCTTCAGCGATGTGGTTCTTGCGGCAAATTCTGCACGCCTGTTTGTTAAAAAAGTTGTGTAATAAATTGGATAACATTCATTCAATATTGCAAAAATATTGGGGCTATAGTTCATTCAGGCCTTTGCAGGAAAGTATTATTAATTCTGCTTTAGCAGGAATTGATACTTTAGCCCTGCTCCCCACCGGTGGTGGAAAATCGTTATGCTTTCAAATTCCTGCTTTGGCTAAAGATGGTTTATGCCTTGTTATTAGCCCGCTGATTGCTCTTATGAAAGACCAAGTTCAGAACCTGCAAAACAAAGGAATTTCTGCCACAGCAATTCATTCAGGAATGAATGAACATGAGGTAAACGAAGTGTTGGATAATTTACCTGAAGGCAAGTATAAATTTCTTTATGTATCTCCCGAACGGCTTGAGACGATACGGTTTAAAAACATTTTATCATCATTAAATATTTGCCTGCTGGCAATTGATGAGGCGCACTGTATAAGCCAATGGGGGCACGACTTCCGCCCTTCTTACAGGAAAATTAAAAACTTAAGATTTTCACTTGGAGATGTACCTGTTATAGCATTAACTGCATCAGCAACTCCGGATGTTCAAAAAGATATTTGCTATCAGTTGTATTTTAAAAATCATAAAATATTTCAACAATCTTTTGAGCGCCCTAATCTTTCATACAGCGTACTTCGGCCGGAGGCACGAGAAAACAAACTCATTGATATTTTAACCAAGGTAAAAGGCTCTGCTATTGTTTATTGCAAAAGCAGAGGAAGAACCAAACACCTTAGCGACCTGATTAATTTGCACAAAATAAAAAGTGATTATTACCATGCAGGCTTGCCTGCCGACGAAAGAGCTTTGAAGCAGGAAGAATGGATTGAGGGCAAAACAAGAGTTATTGTTTGCACAAATGCATTTGGAATGGGCATTGATAAGCCTGATGTAAGGCTTGTTATTCATTTTGATATGCCTGACAGCGTTGAAAATTATTACCAGGAAGCAGGAAGGGCAGGACGTGACGGCAAAAAAAGTTATGCCGTATTATTATTGGCAGGTAATGAAAAAGAAACATTGATTTCTGGTTTGGAACAAAGATTTCCAACATCAGAAATGATTAGAAAAACTTATTTCCATCTTATGGACTTCTTAGGCGTTGCTGCCGGTTTGGGTGAAGGAATGAGTTATGATTTTGACCTATCTACTTTCTGCCGCAATTTTAATCTAAATGTAATTGATACCAGTTATGCAATTCAGGCAATGGTCAGGGGAGGTTTAATCTTTTTTAATGAAGATTTTTTCCGGCCTTCTACAACTGAATTTATTTGTGATAAGAATGCAATTAATGATTTTGACGAACAGTATCAGCCTTTAATTAAAGGATTACTTCGAAGCTATGAAGGCGTATTCGACAGAAGGGTTTATATAAATGAAGTGCAACTTGCAGAATTTATAAGCTGGCCTGTTGACCATGTTAAAAAAGGATTGGAATTATTGCATTTGCATAAAATAATTTCATATTCGGCACAGGGTAATAAACCTTCAGTTACTTTACTCTTGAACCGTATGTATTCCGATGATTATTTTTTCGATTTAAAATCTCACTTTGAAAGAAAGGAAATTTATAGAAAAAAAATTGAAGACATTATCGGCTACTCAACACTAACAACATGCAGGAGTTTATTTATTGCAAATTATTTTAATGATAAATCAGGAAAAAATTGCGGAATTTGTGATAATTGCATCCTCAACCACTCAAATACCACTGATTCCGAATTTATAAAAATGTCGAAAGATGTTTTAAAAATGATAACCGAAAAGGAAATTGATGCAAAAGAACTTATTTCTCATTTTCCTGAAAAAATGTTTTGGACAATTATAAAATATTTGGAGTCGGAGAATTTGGTGATACACGATGGGGCGGGTAAAATAAAGCGCAAAAATGTATAGGCAAAAAAAAGGGACCAAGATAGAAATCTAGTCCCGCTTTAAAATCCAATATCCTATGAAAAACCAAGGCGAAGATAAAGCGGAAATATTTACCATCAAAATTTTTATAGTTTTTTTTCTACTCTTTTTTGTATTTTTTTAATAAAAAAGTAATGGCATTTTGATAATCAGGCATTTACGTTTCATCCAAAATTTAAAGAATTTATTTTTTTTATACTTTATTTCTTTAATTCCTTATAACCATTACTTCGGAATAAATAGCTAGCTGTTTGATACCAGGCAATTGCCTGATCCACAATTTTTTGGGGATTATCAATTTTCTTAGCTGCAAAATCCTCAAAATTTACTTTATAGGAATTTACGGCTTTATTTGGTAGAAGTGCTACAAGGGTATCATGTTTTATAAATCCTATTTCCTGGTAAGTGCTTATAAAAATTCTTTCCTTCCCTAAAGGTGTGCGGTTAATATCATAACCCATAAAGCGGCTGGTGTAGTTTAAATTAAGCAAGCCCAAAACTGTTGGCGCAAGATCAATTTGGCTTGTAAAACGGCTTTCAATTTTGGGGGTTATAATTTCCGGAGCATAAATTATGCAGGGGATATGGTACCTGTTAACAGGCAGGTCTGTTTTTCCGGCGCTGCTTGCACAATGATCTGAAACAATTATAAAAATTGTATTGTTAAACCATGGCTTGGTTTGCGCCATTTTTAAAAATCTATTAATTGAATAATCTGAATATTTCACCGCGCCATCAAAAGATTTATTTGCAGATGGTTTGTCAATTCTTCCATCAGGAAAAGTATAAGGGCGGTGGTTGCTTACAGTCATAACATGATTGAAGAAAGGTTTATTTTCTTTAAAACTTTTGTCGCATGTTTCGAGAGCCTGGTCAAACAATATTTCATCAGCAACGCCCCAAACGGTTTTAAAAAATTTTTTGTCGGCAGGAATATCTCGTTCATCTATTACGTTGTAGCTGCTATGTCCAAAAAAATATCCCATATTATCAAAAAAACTATTGCCCCCATAAATATAATTTACATCATAACCTTTCCCTTTTAATACACTTCCCATAGTAAACATATCTTCATTGTTTGGCCTTCTCACAATAGATTGCCCCGGAGTTGGCGGTATTGCAAGAGAAACAGCTTCAAGGCCACGAACAGTACGGGTTCCGGAAGCATAAAAATTTTCGAAAAACAAACTTTTAGGAATAAGCGAATCAAGGTAAGGAGTAATTTCGCCATCTCCTCCAAAATATTTCATGTAATCGCCGCTCAGGCTTTCAACTGTAATTAAAACGACATTATATTTCTTCTCTTCTCCATTAAAAATTTTCCTTTCAATACTTAATGAATCATTTGTGAATGTTACACCCGGGCCGGACAAAGCTTCCCTTACAATTTTAAAATTTTGGTGCATATCGCGTGTAGCATAGAATGTATTATAATCTAATTCATTATTCCAAAATGCAGCTCCAAAAAGATATGGCCCGTTGCCTGAAAGTTCATTAATATAACGGTTATTGCTAAAATTCCGGTAATCAGCACTCCATCCGAAATAAGCCAGAGTTGTTGCAAATAGGTAAACAAAAAATATAATTGTTCTTTTAGAAAATCTTAAAGTTGATAATTGAGAGGCAATTATTTTTTTTCTAATTAATATTAAAACTGTAAGAACAACAATAATTACAACCGACATGATAACCGGTACATTATAAGATTCCCAAATATTACCTAATACCTCGTTTCGATAAACAAGGTAATCAACTGCAATAAAATTAAATCTTGAATTAAACTCAAGCCAGAATGTAATTTCAGATGCTGAAGAAATAGTAAAAATTAAGGTTATTAAAAAAAAATAAATAAAAAGTGGAATTCTGTTCCATTTCATTCTGTACCAGGAATCCTTCATTAACCAGCAATACAAAGCAACCGGGCCTGCAAAAAATAAACCTGCCACCACATCGAAAAGAAATCCTATCAGAAATATTGCTATATAATTTAGAGGATTAATTCCGACTTCTTTAACAGAAATAAAAAATAAAA
>JAFDXB010000008.1 GCA_018268175.1 Bacteroidota bacterium
CTTGAAAAACTTGAAACTGAAGGTGTTGTAGTAATTCCTTCATGCAAAGCATTGAAAATTATAAAGAATAAAATATTTCAGAAAAATCATTTTAAGGATAATCAAACGCCAACTTCAGATCATTTAGTGGTAAGGTCTATGGAAGAATTAAAACAAAATTCTTCATTCTTTCCTGCGGTTCAAAAGCTTGCTACGGGTGGTTATGATGGCCGTGGCGTAGCATTAATTAATTCTATTGATGATGTTGAAAACGGTTTTGACGAAGATTCAATTCTTGAAAAAAAAATAAATATAAAAAAAGAACTTGCTGTAATTGTAGCTGTTGATAGAAATATGAATTACACTTCATATCCGGTTACTGAAATGGTGTTCAACAACAATCTCAATTTGCTTGATTACCAATTCTGCCCTGCAGATATAGATGCAGATATTTTTACAAAAGCCACTGCAGTTGCGGAAAAGTCGGTACTTGCATTTGAAAGCCCGGGACTGTTTGCAGTTGAATTGTTTTTAGATATAAATAATAATATATTAGTTAATGAAATTGCCCCACGGGTTCATAACAGCGGGCACCACACAATAGAAGCATCTGTTTGCAGCCAGTTTGATATGCTTATGAGAATAATGTTAGATTATCCTTTAGGCAATACACAAACCAATTGCTTTTCATCTCTTATAAATATTGTAGGGAATGCCGGTATATCCGGAAATGTGGTGTATAATGGTATTGAAGATATTCTTAAAATCCCGGGTTGCTATATTCATATTTATGGAAAAAGCAAAGTAAAGCCCGGCAGGAAGATGGGACACATTACAATTGTTGGCAACAACAAAGAAGAAGTAAAAAACAAAACGAAAGATGTAAAGGGCAAAATTTTTGTAAAGTCATCAGATTAATTTGCCAATTATCACATTTTTGGTAATTATTATTACTGAACCTTTATTTTTGGAGATTTGGGATTAAATATTAACAATGATATATAAATACCGGTCATTTGTTTTAATAATAATGATAATTTCTTTTACGGCATGCAGTTCAGATAAAGGAAAAATAACAGCAAATACACCGGTAGCCCCACCTCCACCAACCCCAGTTGAAGCATTTGTAACAAACCTATCTTCTATAGGCGAAAAGATAGAATTACCCGGAACTGTTATTTCAGGAAATTCAACCGAATTACATCCTGAAATTTCGGGGCGGTTAACATATTTAAATATCAGAGAAGGACAAAATGTTAGTAAAGGAACATTGCTTGCAAAAATTTATGATGGCGATTTGCAGGCTAAACTTAATAAACTAAAAGTTCAGCTAAAAGTTCAGGAAGAGAAAGTAAAAAGGTATGATGAACTTTACAAAGTAAATGGTGTCAGCACTCAGGAATATGACCTTATTAAACTTGAAACCTCAAATCTGTTAGCAGACATCAGGCTCGTTCAAAGCGATATAATAAGGACTGAAATACGAGCTCCCTTTGCAGGAAGATTAGGTTTGAAAATGGTTAGCGATGGAGCATATGTTAGCCCTCAAACAACGTTAACAACTATCAGAAGTACCGGTGACTTACAGGTTGAATTCACTTTGCCGGAAAAATTTTCCGCTGATCTTGGAATTGGCAGCACTGTAAATTTTAACATTGAAAGAAACCCAAAAACATATTCAGCAAAAATATTTGCAAGGGAATCCGGAATTTCCGAATCGGACAGAAGCCTTAAGTTAAGAGCAAAAATTATTGGTAAAACCGATGAAATAATTCCCGGGAATTTTGTAAAAATCAACATTTCGTTTGCCCCCGACAGTCAGGCGATAATGATACCTTCACAAGCAATAATTCCTTTGGCAAAAGGAAAACAAGTGGCGCTTTCAAAAAACGGGAAAGCGGAATTTATAAATGTTGAAACAGGCATTCGCACTGAAAAAATGGTTCAGGTAACTGAAGGCCTTTCAGCAGGAGACACTGTGATAACAACGGGTTTAATGAAATTAAAAGACGGAAGTAAAATAAAAGTATCTAAAACAATATCAAATAATTAATGAACATTTCAGAATTCAGTTTACGGCGCCCTGTATTTGCAATAGTTCTGAATATTGTTATTGTTATATTTGGATTAATAGGTTATAAATTTTTAGGAGTCAGGGATTATCCCGCTCTCGATCCACCGAATATAAATGTTCGTACATCTTACCCGGGGGCAAATGCCGAAATTATTGAAACTCAAATTACAGAACCTCTTGAAAAAGCAATTAACAGCATTGCAGGAATTGAAAATATAACATCGAGAAGTTCTCAGGGAAACAGCAATATAACTGTTGAATTTAAACTAGGAACAAACCTCGAGGAAGCAGCAAACGATGTACGGGACAAGGTTTCGCAAGCTCAGCGTTCTTTGCCCACCGACCTTGAAGCACCGCCTGTGGTTAGTAAAGCTGATGCAAGTAATGATCCGGTAATGATCCTTCTTTTGCAAAGCAACATTAGAAATGCTTTAGAAATCACAGAATATGTAAACAATAATCTTGTTGAGAGAATTCAAACCGTTTCAGGAATAAGTGGCGTAAATGTGTGGGGAGAAAAAAAATACGCAATGCGTATATGGTTCGATCCTTCAAAAATGAGTGCTTATGCATTAACGCCGCAGGATGTTCAGTCGGCCTTACTTAAAGAGAACATTGAGTTGCCTGCGGGAAAGTTGTCGGGTGATGCAACCGAATTAGGTATCCGCACTTTTGGTAAACTGAATACGGAAGAGGAATTCAATGACCTTATTATTAAAAATGTTGGAGGAACCGATATCAGGCTTAAAGATATTGGTGAAGCCGTTCTTGGCCCTGAAAGTGAAGAAAGCGTTTTAAAAGAGAGTAATGTTCCTATGATTGCGCTTGCAATTATTCCGCAACCGGGAACGAATTATATTGACATTTCAAATGAGGTTACAAAAAGACTGAATGAAATAAAAGCTGATCTTCCCGAAGATATAAGAATGGAGGTTTCTTATGATGCTACCACAAGCATCAGGCAAAGCATAAATGAAGTGAAGGAAACTTTGATAATTTCTTTTATACTGGTAATTTTAATTGTATTCCTTTTTTTCAGAGATTGGCTGATTGCACTGCGCCCGTTGATAGATATTCCTGTTTCTTTGTTAGGTGCATTTTTTATAATGTACATTTTCGGTTTCACAATAAATGTTTTAACACTGCTTGCCATTGTACTTGCCACGGGATTGGTTGTTGATGATGGCATTGTAGTTACTGAAAACATTTATAAAAAAATGGAACGGGGAATGAATAAATGGCAGGCTGCAAGAGATGGTTCCAAAGAAATTTATTTCGCAGTAATTGCAACTTCAATCACACTTGCGGTTGTTTTTCTTCCTATTATTTTCCTGGAAGGGTTTGTTGGGAGATTATTCCGTGAATTTGGAATTGTAGTTGCCGGGGCGGTATTAATAAGTGCATTCGTTTCCCTCACACTTACTCCTGTGCTCAATGTTAAAATGGCCGGCAAAGAATTTAAACATTCACGATTTTACAAATTTTCTGAGCCATTCTTTACAGGAATGGAAAACCTTTACCACAAAATGCTTTCTTCATTTATGAAAATGAGATGGCTTGCAATGGTAATAATTTTAGTTTGCGTGGCTCTTATATTTCTTATCGGTAAAAATTTACAAAGTGAATTAGCGCCAATGGAAGATAAAAGTGGTTTCAGGCTGCAAGTAACTGCTGCAGAAGGAACATCTTATGATGCCATGGATAAATACATGGATAAAATAACTACCTTTTTAATTGATTCGCTTCCCGAAAAAAAATATATCACCAGTATGACTGCGCCGGGCTTTTCAAGTGGGACGGCTAATTCGGGTTTTGTAAGAGTTATTCTTGTTGATCCGAAATACCGTGTAAGGTCGCAGCAGGAAATTGTTGACTGGGTTAATAAAAAAATTTCACGCTTTAATGAAGGAAGGGCCTTTGCCATTCAGGAACAAACAATTCAGGTAAGCAGAAGAAGTGGGCAGCCGATACAATTTGTAATTCAAAATGTAAATTCAGAAAAATTAAAACAAGCGCTTCCGCGGATGTTGGAGGCTGCATCGCAAAGTAAAATTCTTACAGGTGTTGATGCAGATTTAAAATTCAACAAACCTGAACTAAGGATAACAATTGACAGGCTAAAAGCAAGCCAGCTTGGAGTAAGTGTTCAGGATATTTCAGAAACTTTGCAACTTGCTCTCAGCAATCAGCGAATGGGATATTTTACGCGGCTTGGAAAGCAATATTCTGTAATTGGTCAGGTAGAACGTGAAAACCGCGATGATCCTTCTGATCTTACAAATATTTTTGTTCGGAACAACCGTGGTGAGGCAATCCCTTTGCTTAGCCTTTTAAATGTTAGTGAAGATGTAACACCTCCTACCCTTTACCATTACAACAGGTACAGGTCTGCAACTATTAGTGGCGGCTTATCTGAGGGACATACAATCGGTGACGGGATAAAAGAAATTCGTGCAATAGCAGATACTGTACTTGATGCAAGTTTCAGCACAGCCCTTACGGGCGCTTCAAAGGATTATGCAGAAAGTTCGGGAAATACATATTTTGCTTTTATACTTGCACTGGTGCTAATATTCCTTGTACTTGCAGCACAGTTTGAAAGCTTTATTGATCCTTTTATAATAATGTTGACGGTTCCTCTTGCTATTGCAGGCGCCGTTCTTACTCTTTTTATTTTTGGACAAACAATTAATATCTTTTCCGAAATCGGAATGATAATGCTGATTGGTCTTGTAACCAAAAATGGAATTTTAATAGTGGAATTTGCAAATCAAAAGCAACTTCAAAACATTAATAAAAAAACTGCGGTGATTGATGCAGCAGTTGCGAGGTTTAGGCCTATATTAATGACGAGCCTTGCAATGTCGTTAGGAGCTTTACCTCTTGCTTTGTCGCTTGGTGATGCATCTACTAGCCGCATTCCTTTAGGAATTGTAATTGTTGGAGGCATACTTTTTTCTCTGGTGTTAACATTATTTGTTATTCCGGCAGTTTATTCTTATTTATCAACAGGTAAAAAAGCAAGTGAACTTGATTTTTTACCATCAACAGAAGTAAAACAAAATGAAAGCCTGTAAAAAATTAATCTTGATTTTTATGGCTGTCGCTTTAAATAACGTTGAAGCACAAACGCTGCTTACTCCTGAACAGTCTGTTGCTACTGCTTTAAAAAGCAATTACAATATTTTGCTCAAACAGAATGATTCAGCGGTTTATGCATTGGACAACAAGTATGCTAACTCAGCATTTCTCCCATCGCTTAATGCTTCTGCCTCAACTTTGTTCAATAACAACAATACAAGGCAAACACTTGCAGATGGCACACAAAAAAGCCAAACAGGAATAAACAGCAATAACATTCAATCGTCGCTTAACATGAATTGGGTATTGTTTGATGGTTTAAAAATGTTTGCAACACGCGATAAATTAAAGGCATATACGGAATTAGGCAGTTTAGAATTGAAACAAGAACTGGAAGATGTAATATCACAAACTCTTATTGCCTACTATTCAATTGTTGCAGAAAAGCAACAGTTAAGAGCTATAGAAGAACAAATGGCTCTTAACCGTGAATTAGTGGCTCAGGCAGAGAAGAAACTTAATGTAGGCCTTGCGGCGAAGCCGGAATTACTCACTGCAAGAACAGACCTTAATGCACAACAAGCAGCGAGGCTAAGCCAGATAAACAAAATTGATATTCTTAAAAATGAACTAAATAAATTAATGGCAGTTCCGGCGGCAGGCGATTATGAAGTGATAGATACAATTCCAATAAATAAAGATTTAAACCTTGATGAAATTTATGCTGCTGCAATTAAAAATAATCCTTCAATAAATATTGCAAAGAAAAATATCGAGATATCAAAGTTTGTTTTAAAAGAAAAAAAAGCCGATCGTTTTCCTGTATTAAGTGCAAACGCTGCATATAATTTTACAAGAAATAAAAATCAGTTAGCAATAAATAATTTCACGCCTCTTTTAAACCGTAATTATGGTTTTAATTATGGACTGACTGCAACGATTCCGTTATTTAATAAATTTAATGTAAAACGGCAAATAGAACAGGCAGAGTTAGATATAAATTATGCCGGAATTGTTTTGCAACAACAAGTGCTTTCCACAGATATAAACATCAATTCGGCATATAAAAATTATGTTTTGTCATTAAGCACTTTAGCTCTTGAGGAGGAAAATATATTAATGGCAAAAGAAAATGTATCAATAGCTGCAGAAAGGAACAGGCTTGGATTGTCAACGATTTTAGATCTGCGTGAAACGCAAAAAACTTTGGAACTTGCCTTTACACGCCTAATCAGGGCACGCTATAATTCAAAAGCCGCAGAAATTGAATTAAAGAAACTTGCGGGAATATTGATATTAAAATAATATTATGGTAGCAATAATAATGGGAAGCAGCAGCGACATGGTTGTAATGGAAAAAGCAGCAGAAATGCTGAAATATTTTTCAATTCCTTTTACAGTTGAAATTATATCAGCACACCGGACACCACAATTAATGGCAGAGTTTGCCATATCTGCGAAAGCAGAAAACATAAAAGTAATTATTGCAGGTGCAGGAGGTGCGGCCCATTTGCCGGGAATGGTTGCTTCTTATACAATATTACCTGTAATTGGTGTTCCTATAAAATCATCAAATTCAATTGACGGCTGGGATTCAGTTCTTTCGATATTACAAATGCCAAATGGGGTTCCGGTAGCCACTGTTGCATTAAATGCCGCAAAAAATGCAGCTATACTTGCCGCACAAATATTAGGAACCCAAAACGAGGAAATTGCCGGCAAGCTTTTACAATATAAAGAAGAATTAAAAAAGGATGTGGAAAGCATGAGAACTGAAAACAACCGCAAATCGGATTAAAATAAATAAGTATTTTCGCACAAATCAATATATAAAAATGAGACTTAAACTATTATTTGCCCTAGTGTGCAGCGCTTCTGTAGCCTCAGCACAAAAAGTAGAGTTTACGGAATACACGCTTGACAATGGATTGCACGTTGTGTTGCATCAGGACCGCTCAGCACCTGTGGTGGCAGTATCTGTGATGTACCATGTTGGAAGTAAAGATGAGCAAACCAACCGTACCGGCTTCGCACACTTTTTTGAACACCTTTTATTTGAAGGTTCAGAAAATATTAAAAGAGGCGAATTCATGAAACTTGTAAGTAGTAATGGCGGACAAAACAATGCTAATACAACACAAGACAGAACATTTTATTATGAAGTATTTCCATCAAACCAACTGGCTACAGGCCTTTGGCTTGAAAGCGAAAGAATGATGCACCCTGTTATTAATGAAATAGGAGTAAAAACCCAAAATGAAGTTGTAAAAGAAGAAAAACGTATGAGGATGGATAACGCACCATACGGCAATTTCATTAACGAAATATTTTCAAGATTATTTACAAAGCATCCTTACAGGTGGCCTGTAATCGGTTCTATGGCTGATCTTGATTCTGCTAAGCTTAGCGAATTTATTGATTTCAATAAAAAATTCTATGCACCCAATAACGCTGTTTTGGTAATTGCAGGTGATATTGACATTAATAAAACAAAGAAAATGGTAGAGGATTATTTTGGCCCGATACCGAAAGGCGAACCTGTTGTTAGGAAAGAATATATTGAAGACCCTATTACAAAAGAAATTGTTGATACTGCTTATGATGCTAACATTCAAATACCGGCAATAATGACTGCCTACAGAATACCGGGCATTAAAAGTAAAGATGCGCTTGCATTACAACTTGCATCAGATGTTTTAAGCCAGGGAGCAAGCAGCCGCATGTATAAAAAACTTGTTGATGATAAAAAGGAGGCATTAACTGTTGGTACTTTTAGTTATGGCCTTGAAGATTACGGCGCTTATATAACTTTTGCTTTGCCTTCCGGCGATGCAAAACTTGAAACTCTCCTTGCAGATATGGATGCAGAAATAGTAAACCTGCAAAACAATTTAATTTCTGAATCAGAATTCACTAAAATCAGAAATCAGTTTGAAAACAACTATATCGGTGCAAATGCTAAAATGTTAGGCGTTGCTGAAAATCTTGCTGAAGGATATACATATTACAATAACACAAACCACATCAACTTGTTGCTTGATGAAGTTAAAAAAATTACTCGTCAGGACATTCAGGATGTTGCAAAAAAATATCTTAACCCAAATCAAAGAGTTGTACTGTATTACCTTCCAAAGAAATAACCAAATAAAAAACAAATTATGAATAAAATATTCGTTTTAATACTAAGCGCTTTTTTAGCTCTTAATGTAAATGCGCAGGTTGACAGGTCGAAGGCGCCTGCTCCGGGCCCCGCTCCTGTTATAGATTTTAAAGATCCCGTAACCTTTACACTCCCTAACGGGATGACAGTTTTGGTGGTTGAAAACCATAAATTCCCAAAAGTTAGAGCCACATTCAATATTGATATGGGCCCTGTAAAAGAAGGAGATAAAGCAGGATTATTAGATCTTATGGGCTCAATGCTGAGCGAAGGAACCAAGACTATGTCAAAAGCAAAATTTGATGAAGAAGTTGATATCCTGGGTGCTGACGTATCTCTGTTTGCAACAGGAGGATATACATCTGCTTTGACACGATATTTCAATAAAGCATTTTTGCTGATGGCAGATGCAATTAAGAACCCATCGTTCCCACAAGAATCATTCGACAAATTAAAAAAGCAGGCTGAAACTGCAATTAAATCTTCCGACAAAAGTGCTTCAGCAATTGCTGCCCGTGTAGGCTCAGCATTATCGTTTGGCAAAAACACTGCAATGGGTGAATTTCCAACAGAAGAAAGTTTAAAGTCGCTTACTTTAGCTGATGTTAAAGAAGCTTATAAAAATTATATCACTCCATCAAGGAGCTATCTAACTTTCGTGGGCGATATTACTCCCGGTGCAGCGAAAAGCCTCGCTATGCAAGCGTTTGGAAGTTGGACAGGTAAAAAACTTTCATTACCGAGCATACCGAATGCAGAAAATGTAAAAAATACAGAAATAAATTTTGTTGATGTTCCTACTGCGGTACAGGGCGAAGTTTCTGTTTCTAACCTTGTTACAAACCCTATGAGCAATCCTGATTACCATGCTTTGCTAATAGCCAATCAAATACTTGGTGGAGGATCGGAAAGTAAACTATTTATGAATCTTCGTGAAAAGCATGGCTTTACTTATGGCAGCTATTCAAACGTAGGCAGCGGAAGGTTTCAATCAAGGTTTTCTGCTTCAGCACAAGTAAGAAATGAAAAGGCTGATAGTGCCGTTGCTGAAATTATAAATGAAATTAACAACATGAGGAGCGGTAATATTACAGATGAAGAACTTGCAATAGCAAAAGCGAAGTATAATGGCTCATTTGCTCTGGGAATGGAAGATCCTGCACGTGCAGCAACTTATGCATCTAATATTATAATAAATAATTTGCCAAAAGACTTTTACAGAACTTTCCTTCAAAAAATTAATGATGTAAAAGTTTCAGATATAAAAAGAGTTGCTAATAAATACTTCACAAAAGATAATTTGAGAATTGTTATTGTTGGAAATGCTGCTAAAATTCTTCCAAACTTAGAAAGATTAGGTTACCCTATTAAAATGTATGATAAATATGCAAATCCTATAGTTGAAAAGAAAAAAGAAAATGCATCAAAGGAGTCTCCAAAAACCAATGAAGCAATTTCAGCAGCATCATTAATAGACAGCTATCTTAAAGCTATTGGTGGTAAAGAAGAAGCAAAAAAAATAACTTCCATTAAAATGGATTTTACAATGGATTTAATGGGGCAAACTTTAACCGGTTCTGATAAAAGAGCAGCAGGCGGTAAACATGCTTTTGAGCTAAACATGGGCAATATGAAAGTTATGAATCTTGCTTTCGATGGCGCAAAAGGTTATAATGCTCAAATGGGAAATAAACAAGAAATGTCTGCCGATGAAATTAAAGAAGCACTTGATGACAAATCAATCATTCCTCAATTAAATTATATCAGCAATGATTACGGCGCTGCCTACCTTGGAACAGATGTTGTAAACGGTGAAGATGCTTATAAATTAAAGGTTACAAAACCAAGCGGAAAAGTTTCA
>JAFDXB010000090.1 GCA_018268175.1 Bacteroidota bacterium
CTGTCGAACTGCCCTTTTTGATATAGCATAATGGCTACATCAAAATATATTGATTTATTTCCGGTTTTAAGCTTGACTACTTCTTCAAGAAGTTGCTCACCTTTATCATATTGGCCTGCTTCAATTGCAGTAAAGCCCATGTTTTCTTTTAACGTCAAGCTTTGCGGAAACCCTGCAGCAACTGCCTTTTCCAAACATAATAGGGATGATTCAAAGTTTTGTTTATTGTAATAAATATTTGCAAGTTCGTAAAGCCATAAGCTTTTTGCAGGTTCCAGTATAATTGCCTTTTCGTAATATGAAATCGCTTTATCAAATTCTTCGCGGTTTAAATATGCTTTACCTAAAGAGTAAATTATTTCAGCATCATTTGTTGATGCAGCTAATGGTAGCAATGTTTTTTCTGCCGAAGTATAATCCTGCAAAGCATACTGGCTCATGCCGATTATTTTCAATGAGTTTTCGCAGTTAATGCATTTCCGGGCAAGGTTTATAGCCTCATTGTATTTTCTGAGATTATAATATTGAAGGCTTAATGTTGAAATAACTTCAATGTTTTTTGGATCTAATGCAAGTGCTTTTTCTAAAAATGAAACCGCAATTGAAGGCCTTTTCATGTCAAGATTAACTAATCCATTTTGAATGTATGCCTCAATATTTTTATTGTTGAATGAAATTGATTTTTCAAAAAGTTTCGATGCTGAAAGAAACTTTCGTTCAGTTCTTGCAGTTTTACCGGCATTAAGATAGTAGGAAGAGCTATCAATAGTTTGAGCCTTAGCAGAACATACAATAAAACAAAAAATTGCAAATATTGCGGTTACTTTTTTCATAGGATGGATATCAGGAATAAATTTACCTGAATATCATGCCTGATAACGCCGGAATGTTCAAAATTATTTCACAAGATTGCTGTTTTTTGTTTTTCAATAACGAAATGTTATGATCATTTTGGCAATTGCCGTTTCCATGATATTTTATATTATTTGAATTAAATATCTCTTTCCATTTGGTTTTGCCCTTCCAAACATATTTCCTGTTTGTGTAATTTTTTTCCGAAACATTTAATACTACAATCAAATCATCGTTTTTATTTATTCCCATTCTTCTGAATATCAGTATTCCTTCTTCTTTTTCATTTAGTGATAGCCATTTAAATCCTTTTTTCTCAAACTGAAGTTGGTAAGCAGCAGGGTTATTTTTAAAAATAAAATTCAAATCTCTCAAACATTCCTGTGTTTTGTTATGGATATCAAATTGCAGCAATTCCCATTTCAATTCTGAATTGTAATTCCATTCTGAGGTTTGGCCGAATTCATTTCCCATAAAAAGTAATTTTCCGCCGGGATGCATTATCATGTAAGTAAAGAGTAAACGCAGGTTTGCAAATTTTTCATTTTCATTACCGGGCATTTTGTATATCAATGAACTTTTGCCATGCACCACTTCATCATGGCTGATGGGCAACATAAAACGTTCATCATAAAAATACATTATGCTGAAGGTTAAATCGTTTTGTTTTGCAGGCCGCTGCTCCGGCGAAGTTTTAAAATACCGGAATGTATCATGCATCCATCCCATCATCCACTTCATTCCAAAGCCAAGCCCATTTTCAATTAAATTGTGTGTAATTCCCGGCCAGTCGCTTGCTTCTTCAGCTATTGTTTGAACACCGGTAAAATTTTGATAAACCATGCTATTCAAACTTTTGATAAAATCAATTGCCTCAAGATTTGCATTTGTACCTAATTCATTTGGCACCCACTCTCCTTCTTTTCTGGAGAAATCGAGTCTTATAATTGAATTAACTGCATCAACCCGCAAACCGTCTGCATGGTATTGGCTAAGCCAGAAGTGAGCAGATGAAAGTAAAAAAGAAATTACTTCACCCCTTTTATAATTAAAAATATAACTGTTCCAGTCGGGGTGAAAACCTTTTCTCATATCAGCATACTCATAAGTATGGAAGCCGTCAAATAAATACAATCCATGTTCATCTCCCGGAAAATGCGACGGCACCCAATCCAGGATAACTCCGATATTGTTTCTGTGAAAAATATCTATGAACTCTTTAAATTCATCGGGAGTACCAAAACGGTGTGTTGGAGCAAAAAATCCTGTAGCCTGATATCCCCAGCTTCCATCGTATGGATATTCCATTACAGGCATTATTTCAATATGAGTAAATCCCATTGATGTTACATATTGTACAAGTTCGTTAGCAGTGTATAAATAAGAATTGAAACTGTTTTCATTGTTCTTGTCGGGCCGCCGCCAGCTTCCAAGATGAACTTCATATACATTCCATGGCGCGTTTAATGAGTTATGATTATGCCGGTTATTTAGCCAGTTGTCATCTTTCCAAGCGTAGCTTGATGTATAAGTAATTGAAGCCGTTGCCGGGCGTAATTCTGCAAACCGGGCATAAGGGTCTGCCTTTTCAAATTCGCCTGCGCTGCTCGAAATGCTGTATTTATAAAGAAAGCCATCTTGAATTGAGGGAATAAATCCTTCCCAAATGCCTGATTTGTCAAGGCGGGGGTTTAATTTATGAAGCCCTTGTTTCCAGCCATTAAAATCGCCAATTACGCTCACAAAATCAGCTGCCGGTGCCCAAACCGAAAAGTAAAATCCCTCTGTTTCATTTACTTTTATTTTGTGTGATCCAAAAAAATCGTAAGCATTATATAGTTTACCGTTGTGAAATTCATGAACTGTTTGTTCGGAAAAAAGAGAAAAATTCCAAACTGCAGTACGCATGTCTATAAAATTATCATCAGCCATTTAAGTTATATTATTATCCATTTATAAAAATTGCTTAACAATAAATTACAAATGACTTTACTTTTAAAATTATTTAAAACATGCATCTTTATTTTTCCAAAACTTTACCATGCCGAAAAAATCCCTAGCAACCCTGTTATTATTGTGTTCTTTTTTCTTTGCTGATGCTCAAGCTACAAAAATATCCGGAACTGTAGTTGAATCATCCGATGGAAAAGCTGTAAAAAATGCAGTAGTAGCTCTTCTTTCAACAACCGATACAACATTTATTGAATTTTCAAGAACAACAGCAGATGGCGATTTCAGCCTTAAAGATGTGGAAGCGGGAAATTACATATTTATGGTTATGCATCCGGTATTTGCAGATTATGTTGAGGAAATTTCTATAAACGGTCAAAATTTAAAAATGCCGCCCATAAAAATGATTGCTAAGAGCAAATTGCTGGAAGAGGTTATAATTAAAAGCGGCGCACCAATGCGGATTAAAGGCGATACCACATTTTACACTGCCGACAGTTTTAATGTTAGTGCAAATGCAAATGTTGAAGAATTGCTGAAAAAATTACCGGGTATTCAGGTTGATAAAGATGGAAAAATAACTGCCATGGGAGAAAATGTTTCAAAAGTTTTGGTTGATGGCGAAGAGTTTTTCGGCGATGATCCCGGAATGGCAGTTAAAAATTTACGGGCAGATGCTGTAAAAGAAGTTCAGGTGTTTGATAAAAAAAGCGATCAGGCAGAATTTACTGGTATTGATGATGGAAATACGCAAAAAACTATTAACCTTAAACTTAAAGACAATAAAAAGCGTGGCTACTTTGGAAAAATTGATCTTGCAGGTGGCTTGAATAAAAGAATAAACGACAGGTATAATAATAACCTTATGTTCTCAACGTTTAAGGGCAAACGAAAACTTTCTGCATATTTTTTAAATGGAAATACTGGACAAGATGGTTTAAGTTGGGAGGATAATGAAAAGTATGGGGAAGCAATGGATTTTTCTGATTTCGACGGATCAGGGGTTTACTTTGTTAATTATACATCAAATGCTGAAGAAACTTATATAAACCCGCAAAACGGTTTTCTGACAAATATAAATTCAGGCATACAATATTCAAATAAATGGGGACAGTCAAAACTAAACATTAGCCCAAAGTTTAACAGCCAGGATTATTATAATACTCAGGATTACTTTAAACAAACTACTGTTGGAGATTCAAGCCTTTTTGAAACTGCAAAATCAGCATCAAATATTGACAGGTACAATATAAAAACTTCCGCCACAGCGGATATCCAATTTGACAGTAGTAATTCGGTGAAAATAAGTTTGAAAGGCAACTTTTACCATTCTGAATCAGATGAATTCCGGAATTCTATAACTCAGGGAGATAATAGCACAGTGAAAAACACAAGTTTCAGAAAAAATGATATCAATTCAGACAAACAATCGTTAATGGCAAATATTTTATTTAAGCATAAATTTAAAAAGGCCCGGAGAACGTTTACATTGGCTGCTGATATTAAATCGTTAAACAGCGAAGCAATAAATTATCTTGAATCGAATAATGAAATTTATTTTGATGGCTTACCGGCATATTTGATTTCCCAAGACCAAAGAACAAATACGAAAAGCAATACTTTGACACTTTCTGCAACAGCAGTTTATACAGAACCATTAAATAAAAATTTCTCTCTTGAAATATCGCATGAAGTTTTGGTGAATAATGGAAATAATAATCAGATTACTTACACATATTCGCCGGTAACCGGCAAATATGATGACTTATTGGATTCACTTACTAATGATTTTAAACAGGATGTTATTACCAATAAACCTTCTATAAAAATTAATTATTCAACCAAAAAACTCAAATATAATTTTGGAACAGGGTTCGGGATTACAGATTTTAAATTAACCGATAAAACTATTTCAAAAGATTATGTAAGGAATTTTACTAACTTTTACCCTTCTGCAACTTTAGTTTATTCTTATAAGTCAAATGCAAGTTTGCGAATTAACTATAATGGAAATACAACTCAACCTTCCATTAACCAACTTCAACCATTAAAAAACAACAACGATTATTTTTATCAATATCTTGGAAACCCGGATTTGAAAACAACCTTCTCAAACAATCTGAGAATATTCCATAATAATTATAATTTTTTAAAAGACAGATATCTATACCAATCTTTAAATATCAGGCTTACAAATAATTCAATAACCAACAACAGAATAATTGATCTTGATTCCGGCAAAACAACAATTCAACCAATTAATACAAATGGAAATCTAAGTGTAAGTTTCTATGCAGGCGGCGGGTTTAAGGTAAAGAAATACAACGTCCGTGTTGGCTTCAATCCGTTTATAAGTTATAATCGCTATGCTGAATTTATCAATAGTATTAAAAGCTTTTCAAACACTGTTAATACAGGCATCAATGTTTATTTGAATAAATCTGCCGATAAAAAGTATGACCTGTCGCTTTCAAATAACTTTTCTTATAACAGAAATAAACTTACACAGCAAACCACAATTTTAAATTATACTACAAATACTTTGTCGTTTGAAGGAACAGTGTATTATAAAAAGGTTTGGTCAATAAATACTGAATATGATTTTTATGCGAGGGGCAAAACGCAACAATTCGACAAAGGTTTAAACAGTAATTTGTGGAATGCAAAACTTCAGAGAACTTTTGCAAAAGATGAGTTTACGGCGTATGTAAAAGTGAGAGATATTTTAAAAGATGATAAGGGAATTGACAGAAGTATTTATGGAAATACATTAACTGAAATTAGAAATGACAGGCTTCAGCGTTACTGGCTTGTTGGTTTTATATGGAATTTTAAAAACAAATAATTGTAATTGAATGAAAAATATTTTAACAGCACTTCTGCTAATTAGTTTTAATAGCTCTATAGGACAAGTTTTTATTGACAGAGGCATAATTGAGTATGAAGTAAAAACAAATATTAAGAAAACAATGGGAAGCAGTAGCTGGGCTGAAAGCATGAAAGAAAAACTGCCTCAATTTAAAACAGGTTACTACAATTTAGCTTTTACGCCCAGTGCCAGCATTTACAAATTTGCAAAATGGGAAGACAATTCCGGAATACCGGAATACATGAAAAAGAGTGAAGAGGATAATTCATGGTTTATTAATTATGAAAATCATTCTGTGGTGATGCAAAAGAATATTTTCGGAACCATTTTAAATATCAGCGATAGCCTAAAAAATATTAAATGGAAGTTAACCAATGAAAGCCGGGAAATTGCGGGTTTCAGTTGCAGAAAGGCAGTTGGAATAATATTCGACAGTGTATATGTTTTTGCTTTTTATACTGATGGAATTACAGTTAGTGGTGGCCCTTGTTCTATTACCGGTTTGCCGGGAATGATTTTAGGAATGACAATTCCGCGTTTATATACTTCATGGATTGCCACTAAAGTGAATACTTACGGCGTTAAAGAAAATGAAATAAAAATGCCATCTGCTAAGAAAGGCATGAAATATTACGAGATAAAAAAAGTTTTAGACGATCGCTTAAAAGAATGGGTAAGTGATGATGAGGATGATAAAAAGTGGGCTGAACAAATGCTTTGGCAAACATTTTTGTAACCTGTGATATTCTAAATATTGCTTTGCCTTTTATAAATTAAAACCATCAGGTAATACAGCACCTTTCTTTAACACAACCACACCATCTTTTACTGTATAGAGAGAATGGTCCTGATCCGGTAAATGGTTGCCGCCATTTATTGTAACATTGTCTCCAATACGGCAATCTTTATCTACAATCACATTATGCAAACTGCAATTGTCGCCAATTCCAACTTTAGGTAAACCACGTTGAATATTGTAAGACATTTCGGTTAAGGTTTCATAAAAATCACTGCCAATTATGTAGCAATTGGTTATTACAGTTCCCACACCTATCCTGCTTCTTATTCCTATAACTGCATTTCTTATTTCCTTTGCATGAATAATGCATCCTTCGGCAATTATAGTTCTTTCAAGCAGTGTGTTGCTAATTTTCGCCGGAGGCAACATTCTTGCCCTTGTGAAAACCATTTTTTGATTATCGAACAAATTGAATGGAGGAATATCAGATGTTAATGCAAGATTGGCTTCAAAATATGAAGAAATATTTCCAATGTCCTCCCAATAGCCATCATATTGATAAGCGCTAACTTTATATTTCTTTATAGCTTCCGGAATTATTTGTTTCCCAAAATCAGGCGCTTCCGCAAATTCATGCAACAGCATTTGATGCAGAATTTTTTTATTGAAAATATATATCCCCATTGATGCCAGAAAATTCCTGCCTTGTCTTTCCATTTCTTCTCCGGTAGGGCTTTTCCATGAAGGCAAAAGTTCACGGGATGGTTTTTCAATAAAGGATACAATGGAATTGTCCTCATTTATTTTTAAAATACCAAATGAGGAAGCTTCGTTTGTACCAACAGGTATAGTTGCTATTGTAATATCAGATCCGTTTGCAGCATGCTGGTCTATCATACTTTCAAAATCCATTTGATAAAGCTGATCGCCGCTCAGAATTAAAAAATAATCAAAATCGTGAACACTAATATGTTTCAGTGACTGCCTTACAGCATCTGCGGTTCCCTGAAACCAGCCCATTCCTTCGGGTGTTTGCTCAGCCGCAAGAATGTCAACAAAACCGGTTGAAAAGCCGCTAAACTGATAGGTGTTTTTTATATGCCTGTTCAGTGAAGCAGAATTATATTGCGTGAGTACAAACATTCTACTGATGTTGCTGTTAATACAATTTGAAATTGGAATATCTACAAGCCTGTATTTTCCGGCAATCGGAACTGCCGGTTTGCTTCTGCTTAATGTTAAAGGGTAAAGCCTGGTGCCTGCACCTCCACCCAAAATTACTGCTACTACCTGCCTGCTTTGCATAAAAATTATTTTTCGTAGAGTTTAAAATATTCCTTTACACTGTTTTCCCAGCTAAAATCAAGTTTCATGATTTTTGAACGCAACTCATGCAATTTACTTTTGTTTTCGTACAAAACCAATGCACGGTTAATTGCATGAATTATGTCTGCATTACTTGCATTTATAAATGTTATGCCGTAGCCATCTTTTTCTCCAAAATCTTTTACTGTATCATTCAACCCTCCGGTTTTTCTTACAATCGGAATTGTGCCATATCTCATTGCATACATTTGATTAAGGCCACAAGGCTCAACACGGCTTGGCATTATCAGGAAGTCGGCCCCTGCATACATTTGATGGCTTAATTTTTCATTATACTCAATCTGTGAATGATAATATCCCACCCATTTATTTTGCATATTGATTATGGAAGTTTCAATTTTCTTGTCTCCACTTCCTAAAATCAAAAAATTTACCGATGCATTAGGGATATTTAAAAATCCTGTAATCGCCGAAGGCAGTAAATCTGCACCTTTATCTGTAACAAGCCTGCCAATAAAAATAATTAAAGGTTTACTGATATCAAGATTGAAATCATCACAAAGCTTTTTCTTGTTAAGGTGCTTTCCCGATTTCACATCTTTTATTGAATAATTATCCATTATAAAAGTATCTTGAACCGGGTTCCAAACTTTAAGGTCAATACCGTTTAAAATGCCACGGCACTTTGAAATCTCGCTACTGATAAGGCTTTCAAGCCCATTGGCATCCACAGTTAATTCGTTTAGGTAACCGGTACTAACAGTTGTAACACCATCTGCACACTTAATTGCGCAAGCAAGAGAATTTACAATGTTGTTCCAGTCGAGCAATCCCCAGTTCCAGGTATCCCATGCAGGCATTAATCCGGCAGTTTTCCAATCCATCCAACCCTGATATTGTGCATTGTGAATTGTAAGAATAGATTTTATAGAAGAAATATTTTTATAAACATAGCACTGCTTAAGCATGAATGGAATAAGGCCGGTATGATGATCATGAACATGAAAAACATCCGGTTTATGATTCCAGTGATTCACCCATTCAAGTACTGCTATCTGAAAAAGCAGAAACCTTTCAGCATCATCATCATAGCCATAAACTTTTTCCCTGTCGAGCAATCCAAAAATATCAACGCAGTACAAATCAAAACCTAAAATATTTTTCTTTTCTTTAATTATTGTGAATTCAATATTTCGGCTGCCCGCCTTGAAATTTCCTTTATGTACTACATCCCATTCATTATTGTATAAAAATTTTGTGCGGTGCATAGGCATTACAACTTTAGCAATTGCGCCTGCTTTCTGTTGATATTTTGGCAATGAACCAACCACATCTGCCAATCCGCCCACTTTAGCTACAGGATAGCATTCTGCACTTACATGCAATATTTCCATATCTAATCTTTGTAAAATGAATTTAAGAATTAAAATTGAGCATTAAACTAAAAGTTTCTTTCTGCTATTTTATTTATATTGAACCCGAATAAAATTATATGCCTGATACTAAAACTTCAACTTTAAATTCTGAAGCCACAAATTACGGTGCGCTTGCAACTCTTGTAACTGTATTTTTTTTCTGGGGCTTTATTGCTGCCGGAAACAGTGTGTTTATTCCTTTTTGTAAACATTACTTCCACTTAGATCAGTTTCAAAGTATGCTGATAGATTTTGCTTTTTATACTGCTTATTATATTGGAGCGCTATTATTGTTTGCTTACGGCTCGTATGGAGGAAAAGATCTTGTTGGAAAATGGGGATATAAAAAAAGTATTGTTTATGGTTTGCTCTTTTCAGCGCTTGGAGCAGTTGTTATGATTATTGCAGTAAATATGAATGCTTTTTCCGGAATGCTGATGGGATTATTCATTGTGGCTTTGGGCTTTTCACTTCAGCAAACTGCGGGGCAACCTTTTACTGTGGCATTAGGTAACCCTGCAACGGGCACAAACAGAATAAACCTCGCCGGAGGCATTAATTCTTTTGGAACAATGGTAGGGCCTATAATTGTTGCGTATGCACTTTTTGGAACAACTGCCGCAATTACGGATGAACAGATAGCACACCTTGATCTTAATAAAGTGATTATTTTGTATTCATTTGTGGGTTTACTTTTTTTAGGAGCCGCTGCAATGTTCAATTTTTCAAAGAAGGTACCTGCCGGAATTCTTGCAGAAAAAACAGAACGGGCTGATAAAGCTTTATACATGCTTATTATAATGACGGGCTTGCTAATAACAATGTTTGTCCCGGTTTTCAGCAGTTATAAAATTGATATTACAAATGCAACAACTGAATTTATACATCATCTTCAGATGGGCAGAATGAAATGGACACTTGGGGCTTTGGCTGTTGTTGTAATATCAATATTTGTTGCAAGTTCACTTGCGAAGAAAAAGCCTGAAGGTTGGGGAGCAATGCAATATCCTCAGCTTACATGGGGAATGCTTGCAATATTTATTTATGTGGGTGTTGAGGTTGGAATTGGCAGCAATTTATCTGAATTGCTTAAACAGCCTGAATTTGGAGGGCTTAGTACTTCAGAAGCTACGCCTTACGTTGCTATGTATTGGGGAAGCTTAATGATTGGCAGATGGACAGGTGCTGTTTCTGTTTTTCAAATTAAAAAAGAAACAAAAATCCTGCTTCAATTTGTTGTTCCCTTTATTGCTTTTCTTATAATTATACTTGTATCTGTTATTTCCGGATATAATATGAGGCCTTTATATTTTTATGCTATCTGCGTTCTTATTCAGGCGTTAGCATATTTTATAAGCAAAGAAAAACCCGCAAGAACGTTACTGATATTTGGTTTGATAGGCGTTGTTGCTACAATAATTGGAACTCTTACTACCGGCACAATAGCTATTTATGCATTTTTAAGTGGTGGATTGTGTTGTTCAATAATGTGGCCTTGCATTTTTAATCTTTCAATTGCAGGCTTAAAAAAGTTTACTACACAGGGAAGCGCATTTTTAATTATGATGATTCTTGGTGGAGGGATTATTCCTCCGATACAGGCTAAACTTGCTGATGTTGTTGGCATACATAATTCATACTGGGTTGCAGTTGGATGTTTTGCATATCTGGTATTTTTTGCTGTTTATGTGAAAAACATTTTAATCAAGCAAGGAATAAATTACGATGCTGAAATTTTAAATTAATATTTATGGGTAATGTAAGAAAGGCATTTGGTGTTGATATTGGAGGAACTAATGTTGTAATTGGCTTAGTTACCGAAAATGGAGATGTTAGCGATGTTAAGAAATTTCAAACAAAGGATTTCAATGAATATAGAAAGCTAATTGATGCTTTGTCTGTTTACATAAAATCATTCAAAGATGAATGCATAGAAGGTATTGGAATTGGTGCACCAAATGGAAATTTTTACAAAGGGACAATTGAATATCCGGCAAATCTTCCATGGAAGGGAATTACGCCTTTTGCGGCGGAATTAACTGAAAAGTGCGGCAGTAAAGTCTTTCTTACAAATGATGCAAATGCTGCCGCCATTGGCGAAATGAGTTTTGGCGCTGCAAAAGGTAAGAAAGATTTTATAATGATAACCCTTGGCACCGGAGTAGGTTCCGGAATTGTTATAAATGGAAATCTCGTTCTTGGAAGTAACGGAATGGCCGGCGAATTAGGGCATACTTGTATTATACCGTATGGGCGGAAACATCCCGGTACGGGACTAAGGGGTTCTTTAGAAAGTTATTGCAGTGCAAACGGGATTGTAGAAACTGCAAAAGAATTTATTGCAAAATTCCAGTCACATTCACCATTAAAATTTTTCGAGGAAAAAGATATTACTGCAAAACTTATTTATGAACATGCATTAAAAGGTGATGCACTTTCATTGCAAATTTTTGAATATACAGGAGAATTACTTGGTAAGGCATTTGCAAATTTTGTTATGTTTTCCGCTCCTTCATTAATTGTTTTGTTCGGGGGCTTATCAAAAGCAGGTGGCCTTATTTTGAATCCGGCAAAAAAATATATGGAGGAAAATCTTTTGGAGGTATTTAAAAATACATGCTCTATACAGTTAAGTGGGTTGCCTGAAGACGATGCCGCAATTTTAGGAGCAGCTTCTTTAGTATTTCAAAATGTAAAAAATTAATTTCAATTAGCTTTTTCACTTAACCATTTATTTCTGCCAAAACCCGGAATAACATGTTTTTCGCTGTGATACGACGAACGCACTAAAGGCCCGCTTTCAACGTAATCTATGCCAAGATTGTAACCTATTTCGCGGTATTCAGCAAATTCATCAGGATGTATAAATCGTTGTACCTGCAAATGCTTTTTTGATGGCTGAAGATATTGCCCGATAGTTATCACATCTACTTTACATTCAGCAAGGTCTTTTATTGTTTTAACAACATCATCTTTTTCTTCACCAAGGCCCAACATAATTCCGCTTTTGGTTCTCATTCCACCTGCTTTTAAAATTTTTAAAGTTTCCAGGCTTTGGTGGTATTTAGCCTGAACTCTTACCTGACGGGTTAATTTTTCGGTAGTTTCAATATTGTGGCTCACCACTTCCGGTGCTGCATCAATAATGCGTTGAATATTTTCTTTGTTTGCTTTAAAATCGGGAATCAGGGTTTCTAGAGTCGTTTCCGGATTTAGTGCTTTAACGGCTCGAATAGTATTTTGCCAAATTATACTACCTCCATCTTTTAATTCATCTCTGTCAACCGAAGTAATAACAGCGTGCTTTACTTTCATAAGGTGAATTGCTTCGGCTACACGCTGAGGTTCATCCCAATCCACAGGGTCAGGCCTTCCTGTTGCAACAGCACAAAATCCGCAACTGCGGGTACAAATATTACCCAAAATCATGAAGGTTGCAGTTCCTGCGCCCCAGCATTCTCCCATATTCGGGCAATTTCCGCTCTCACAAATTGTATGAAGTTTATGTGTGTCAACAAGGTTTCTAACATGTTTGTACTCCTCTCCTATTGGGAGTTTTACACGCAGCCAATCCGGTTTTTTTATTTGAACTTGTTGATCATTCTGTGTGCTGCAAGACATTTTAATTATTTTCTTTTTCCAAAAATTAATGCAATATACCCTGAAAAAAATAATTGCTCCTGTTTAGAAAAAACCATTTGAGGGATCTTTTTCGAATAAAATTCAAGCGTAGCGCCAACTTCAAGCGCATTGATCATTTCATTGAATTTGCCATAATCAAAACGAACAGCAGGTTTTATATATATACCCGGAGTAAATTTCATTTTTCCCCAACCCTTTCCAAAGCCGGGGCCGCTTACGTACGCACTTGGATTTAGAAATAAAGCACTGTCATCAGCATAGCTGATATATTTTTCTGTTCCGTTTTCATAAACATTAATCAGGTAAGGCCGAAGTAAACCTAAACTAATTCCTCCTCCTAAATTTGCAGTAACGCTTACCCCATTTTTATTTCCCTTATTTCCTAATAAAAGTTGCTGCTGAACTCCGATTTTTACAGGATAAAAGAAATTTACTTTTCCGTAAATTACAGGGTTTGAAGATGAAAATATAAGTTGCTGCTTAATTTCTTTTGAATGTTTTACTTCAGTTATTTCAAGCTGAAACAACAATGATTTAGTTGTAGTTTTTGCCCTTCCTATTTCAATAAATCCTCCATAACCATCGGTTGTTAACTTAGGGCCTCCGGCGAAATGTTTGAGATGGGTTATTACTCCTTCCTCTTCCTGGCGAAGAATTTTATTTTGATTTTGTTTTCTTAATTGTTTTTTGGATAAGGGCGGCTCATTCGTCTGACTAAAACCAACACCC
>JAFDXB010000091.1 GCA_018268175.1 Bacteroidota bacterium
CCGCTAACGCGGAGATTGCTTGTCGCCATTCCTGAGATAGTTTTAAAAACACTACCAAGGTAGGGCTCAAGAATATTTAGGTTTATCTTTTCTGCCTGAAGGTCAATCACAAGATTGTTTACAGAATCTTTATAATTATAATTTCCTGAAGATTTAAAAACATAACCTGAATCACTTGCGGCTACATTAAATTTCACATCGCCTGTTTTCGTGTCTGCATCACCGTTGAGAATTACAAGCCCAACATATTTTTTGTTCATCGAAAAACTGTCGGCAGTTCCTGTGAACGATACTTTCATTTCGCCACCGGGGTTTGATAACACTGCTGTTCCTGTAAGCAAACCTTTTATTTCAGGGTTTTTAAAAATAAAGGGAATAAAATCCTCGGTATTTATTTTTTGTAACCTTGCAACTATTTCTGCTTTGTTTGTTACAGGAGATATTTCAGATGATATCACAATTTGTTGATCGCCGTGTGCGAATTTAATTTCGTTTGCGTCAATAAAATTTTTGCGTAAAGTGAGTTCGCCATCTTTTTCCAAAGCCCATTTTTTACCATTGATAATAAATTCTGAAGGAAAGAAATTAATTTTTACTCCATCTTCCATCGCTAACACAGAAGCATTTAATTCAGCATCATTGAGCGTTTTGTCTGCACTTGTTTTTATGCTAATAGTTGACAGGTTATTATTTGAGGCAATATTAATTCTAGTGTCGGGAAAATTTAAACTGTCAGACAATTGAATATTGTCAATGGCCACATCTGTTCGCAATGTATCCATCGTTCCATCTGCATTTAAAACAATATTTTTAAAATTTTTACCGGCAAAGCTGAATTGGGGGATTCTTGCAAATAATTCCAGTTCGCTTTTAGCAATGTTTAAACTGCCCGTAAAAGTTGAATTATTTAAACCACTGATTCTGTCATCCAAAAGAGGAACGAGGTCGTCAACCTTTTTTGTTCTTACATTAAATATAAAATCTTGGTTACTTACTGCGTAAGATGGCTTTTTAATGTAAGCCGGATAATATCTGCTTAGAAAAAATTTAAAAGAATTAGGCAGATCCAGTATTGAAAAATTACCGGAAATTTCTGCATCAATTTCATCAGAATACAATCTTAAAATTTTATTGTTGTTTACATATAATGATGAAAGTGATAGTGAATCAATATCAATAATATTTGTTGTAGTTTTTAATGAAGCGTTTGAAATTTTTGCGTAACCGGTAAAATCATCAATGTTGTTTCCTGAAAAATTTAAATCTACCTTGCCATTAAAATTCAAATCCTTTTTAGATACATCAAGATATTTTAAATCTGCATAAATAATATCTGCTTCAGCATTTACCTGAAGGCTTTTTTGAGTGAAATCCAAAATTCCATTTAAATTTTTAATTTTTAAATGAGTATCATCAATATTAAATAATCCCGAAAATTTCTTTTTTATAAATTCACCCGATATTTCTGCGTTATAAAATTTTTTACTCGCTAATTCAATACTGAAAATTTTTCCATTGAATTTGGTGTTGACAGAAGCAATGTCAAAACCTTTTCCTGCTACAGCGCCGTCCAGAGAAATTTTTCCTATTGCACTATTCTTAATTAACCTGCCAATATTAAATGATTCTGTGAAAATTTTACCTGAATATTCAGGTACATTATTTTCAGGAAGCTTCATATTTATATCGGCTTTTATTTTTCCGATAGAGGTGTTAAGTACACCGTAAGCAACAAAGTCGTTTAAAAACCCATCAAAAGTTCCCGCATACCTTATAGTACCAAGCGCAGCAAGATCAGGTGTTTTAATTTCTTTTAATGGCGGAACAAGGCGGCTTATTTCAGAATATGAACTTCTAAGGTCTCTGGATTTAACTGAAATGTATGTTGAATTTATTTCCGGTAAACCTCGAATTGAAACATCTGCATCTACAAAAGTATTTTCACTTTTTAGAATCATGTTTTTTGCAGAAAAATTTTCAATTGTCCCTTCTGCATCTCCTTCAAGATATATTAAGCGGTTCCATTTTTTTAATGTTGGAGCAAAGAAAGCCAGGTCATCACTGTGAATATAGCTTTCTTTAAATTTTGCTTTCAAGGTAACATCGGAAATAAAATTGCGCATGTCTTTATTGAAAGACTTATAAGACATTGAATAATAATTCTGAAGTTTACTTTTATTTGTTTCTAATAAAAGTTTATTGAATTCCATAACATCCGGTGTAAACTTCATTTCCGATTTTATGTTCCTTACAATAAGGCCGCTTCTTTCTTTAGCAGACAAATCAATTGTTCCGCTTAGGGTATCATTTTGCATCACTATGTTTTTCAGCGAACCCGTTATCCCTGAAAAATCAATATGTAACCCATCAAAATGCCCCGCAGCAGCAATGTTTTCCGATTCCTTATCGTTCATGAACCTGCTGTTTTCAAGTTCTATTTCATTTACCGAAACCGTCCACCCTGAATTATTCCATTTAAAGGCGGAAACGACAGGAATCTTTTTTAGTATAGTGGTTAAATTATTTTGTGGCGGCCTTTTTCCTGTGTAATCTGATTGTGCAAACTCTGCTTTATTTAGTTTAAGTGAGTTGATTGAAACCTTCTTGTTTTTATAATCCACACCATCCATTAACAAATCAACTGCTTTAACTGAAACTGTTAAGTCCTGTCCAATCCAACCATCCTTTTTTACAAATTCAATATTTTTAAAATGTGCTTCCTTTAAATTAAATTCTATCTGTTTCTGATTTTTGTTTCCCGAAGAGGGTGAAGCGAAATAATCTATCAAAAACTGGTAATTCCAAACAGAATCAGTTCTGTACATATTTACTTTTGCATCTTCAAGCCCTACGTACTTTATTTCAGCTTTATCTTTAAAAAAGAACCAATCTGTTATACTAAGCCTTGCGGTACCTGCAAAAACCAATGTGTCGCCTTTTTTATCTTCCACCAGCAAATCGCGAAGCAAAAGGCGATTGAAAAAATTTATATCAATCTTTTTAATTGAAACTTTGGTATGAAGCTTTTTTGAAAATGATCCGGCAACCTGCTGAACTATCCAGGTTTGCACAGGAGCTAAGTTTACCAGAACAAGAACCAGTAACAAAAACAGCAAGATGCCCAACAGTGTTCTTCTTAATATTTTAAAGAATCGCTTCAGATAAAAAAATTATGCGCAAAAATAATCAAACCTAAAGCTAAAAAGCAATTTCATTCACCCGGTTTTTGATTGATTTAACTTCAAAAAAACTATGTTTCTATAAGTTTATTAATTTCACCGTCTAAAAAATTTACTTTGAAAAAGATAATCTTCTTATTTTTCTTTTTGCCAAACATCATTTTTGCACAGGAATTTAAAAGCCCTGCTGAGTTTTTGGGTTATCGCCTTGGCGAAAAATTTACTCCGCATTATAAGATAGTAAATTATTTTACTTATGCGGCCAATAGTGTTTCCGGAAAGATGTTATTGGAGCAATATGGAGAAACTTATGAAGGCCGTCCACTACTTGCTGCAATTATTAGTTCAGAACAAAATATCCGCAACATTGCGGAAATACAAAAAAATAATTTAAGGCTTTCGGGATTATTAAATGATAAACCGGCTGATGTTAACATGCCGACTGTTGTTTGGTTAAGCTACAATGTTCACGGGAATGAGGCAAGTTCTTCAGAGGTTGCAATGAAAATGCTCTATGAACTCACCTCAGGAAAAAATTCCTCTTTAAATGAACAATTAAAAAATGTAGTTGTAATTATTGACCCCTGTTTAAACCCTGATGGCCGCGACCGGTATGTGAACTGGTATAACGGGGTTACAGGAAACAATGCAAATGCAGACGTGCAAGCAAGGGAACATAATGAACCGTGGCCGGGCGGCAGAACAAACCATTATTATTTCGACTTAAATAGAGATTGGGCGTGGCAAAGCCAGCAGGAAACCCAAGCCAGAATTAAATTATACAATAAATGGATGCCCGAAATTCATGTAGATTTCCATGAACAATACTATTACAATCCTTATTATTTTGCTCCTGCAGCAGAGCCAATGCATGAAGCAATAACTCCCTTTCAAAGAAGTTTTCAAATTGAAATAGGTAAAAACCACGCAAAATATTTTGATGCAAATGGCTGGCTTTATTTTACCAAAGAATATTTTGATCTTTTTTACCCAAGCTACGGTGATACATATCCCATTTTTAATGGAGCAATCGGAATGACTTACGAACAGGCCGGACACGGAATGGCGGGCCTTGCTATTAACAATAATGGCGACACTTTAAAATTAACCGATCGAATAGCACATCATTTTACAACAGGAATCAGCACTATTGAAGTTGCATCTAAAAACTATGTGCGGTTGAATTCTGAGTTTAAAAAATATTTTGATGATGCAGTTTCAAAAGGAAGTGGTGAATTCAAAACCTATGTTATAAAAGGAACTAACACAAAAAAATTACTTCCATTAAAACAACTGCTTGGTAATAATAATATCAAATATTCTTATGCAGGAAAAAGAACTTCAGCCAAAGGCTATAATTACTTTTCAAAAAACAATGAAAATTTCAATATTGAAGAATCTGATATAATCATTAATTCGCAACAAACAAAAGCTGAACTTCTTCGTGTGCTTTTTGAACCGCAGTCAAAACTCAGCGATTCTGCAACGTACGATATAACAGCATGGGCAATTCCATTTGCATTTGGATTAAACACTTATGGTTTGAAAGAAAATATTCAATCAACAGCAAATTATAATATTGCTGATCAAACAGTTCCAAATGATGCTTATGCTTATATAATTGAATACAACTCATTTGAAGATGGAAAATTGCTTGCATCATTACTGAAAAATGATTTTAATGTTCGTGTTGCAAATGGACCGTTTACTATGAATGGAAAAAACTTTAATCCCGGCACTTTAATAATTCTCAAAAGCACAAACCGTGATAAGATTGATATATTGTTGAAACTTGCACTTGAACATAAGAGTGTTATAACGCCCGTTAATTCAGGGTTTATGGAAAAAGGTTTTGATTTTGGATCAGATAAAGTTCAACTATTAAAGAAACCAAAAATTGCAATGGTTGTTCACGATCAAACCGATGAAAATAAAGTTGGGGAAGTATGGCATTTGTTTGACCGCCAACTTGATTATCCTTTAACATTGATTGATAAATCGTTTAGCAGTATAGATTTCAATAAATATGATGTGGTGATTTTGCCTTCGGGTTATTACTCAACGCTAAGTGATAAAAATGCAAATACTGATTTAAAATCATGGATAAAAAAAGGTGGCGTTTTAATAGCAATGGATTATGCCGTAAAGCAGTTAGCAGATGGAGAATGGGGCATTGAAGAAAAGAAAGATGATGAAGATTCTTCAAAAGATGATTATTCTTTAATTAAAAAATATGCAGACAGGGAACGTGAAGCAATTTCAGATTACTCACCAGGTTCAATTTATAAAGTTCAAATTGATAACACACATCCATTGGGTTATGGATATCCGGAATACTATTATACCTTAAAATTAAATCCTTCACTCTTTAATTTTTTAAAAGATGGATGGAATGTTGGTTATATTAAAAAAGACAGCCGTGTAGCGGGTTTTGTGGGAAATCGTTTGACAAAAAAAATAAATGACATCCTGATTTTCGGCGAACAGCCATATGGCAGGGGTAAAATTATTTATTTAGCAGAAGACCCGCTTTTTAGAAGTTTTTGGGAAAATGGTAAATTGATTTTTGCCAATGCTGTTTTCTTTTCATCAAATTAATCTATGAAATATACATTTTTATTAGCCTTAGCATTTCCTTTAATCTTATGCGGGCAATCAAAAAATTCAGCTTCAGATATTTATTTGAAAATTAAAAAACTCGGCGTGCATCTGAATGTTATGTACATAGCGGCGCACCCTGATGATGAGAATACACGTTTGCTGGCTTATCTGGCAAATGAAAAAAAATATAATACCGCATATTTAAGCCTCACAAGAGGAGATGGCGGACAAAACCTGATAGGAGATGAGCAGGGTGTTGAGCTTGGAATGATTAGAACTTATGAATTGCTTGCAGCAAGAAGGGTGGATGGGGCGAAGCAGTTTTTTACAAGAGCTTATGATTTCGGTTTTAGCAAAAGCCCTGAAGAAGCTTTGCAAATTTGGGGGCACGACAAAATTCTTTCAGATGTGGTTTATGCTATCCGCAAATTCAGGCCGGACGTAATTATTTGCAGATTCCCAACTACAGGTGAAGGTGGACATGGACATCATACTGCATCAGCAATTCTTGCGTCTGAAGCATTTGATATTGCAGGCGATCCAACAAAATTTCCTGAACAATTTTCATCCGGCGTAACGCCGTGGAAACCTGTACGGTTGCTATGGAATACATTCAATTTCGGCTCAGCAAATACACAAAGGGAAGATCAGTTTAAAATTGATTGCGGAGGATATAATTCTATTTTAGGCGAAAGTTATGGTGAAATAGCTGCTAAAAGCAGAAGTAACCACAGCAGCCAGGGTTTTGGTGTTGCGGCAAGCAGAGGTACTTCTTACGAATATTTTGAAACGATAAAAGGAACAGCTCCATTAATTGACCTCGCCGATGATATTGATAGCACAGTGAGAAGATTAGAATTAAATAAGAATGATGAACAGAATTATATGGCTATGTTAAATGACCTTGCATCAAAATTTAAAATAGAAGCACCTCAAAAATCTATTTCAACATTGCAGCAAATGTTTAAAATACTTGATGTACAAAAGCCTTCAGCATTAATTGTTCAAAAGAAAAATGAAATAGAAGA
>JAFDXB010000092.1 GCA_018268175.1 Bacteroidota bacterium
AAACGGGATATCATTTCCACCCTGATAATCCCATTTATCAATGTAAATTGAATTTGAACCAAGAGATTTTAACTGATTCTGAATATTCTGTTCGAGGCTGTTTACTGTGGCCAAAACCCCAATGATACAAAATATACCAAAGGCAACACCAAGCAAACTCAGGAAGGTTCGTGTTTTATTATTTTTCAGTTCCTGGAAAGTAAGGCGCACCGAACTTTCCAAAATTGCCAGCGATTTAAGCATTTTTCAAAATTAAGTAAATACGAATTTTAATTTGTTTAAGATCAAACAAATTTTATTGTAATTATCTTTGCGCCCTTTATGAAATATACTGAAGAGATTAACAAGAGAAAGACATTTGCAATTATTTCTCACCCGGATGCAGGAAAAACCACTCTTACTGAAAAGTTTTTACTTTTTGGAGGTGCTATTCAAACGGCAGGAGCGGTAAAAAGCAATAAAATAAAAAAACACGCTACCAGCGATTTTATGGAAATTGAGCGCCAGCGTGGTATCAGCGTAGCAACAAGCGTAATGACTTTTGAATATAAAGATCACCTGATTAATCTACTTGATACTCCCGGCCACAAAGATTTTGCAGAAGATACCTACCGTACTCTTACAGCGGTTGACAGCGTGGTATTGGTGATTGACAGCGTAAATGGTGTTGAGGCGCAAACACGCAGGCTTATGGAAGTGATTTCTATGCGAAAAACACCGGTTATTGTATTTATAAATAAACTTGACCGCGATGGTAAAAACCGTTTCGACCTTTTGGAAGAAATTGAAAAAGAACTTTCAATTCAATTGCACCCGGTAACTGTTCCAATTAACAGCGGAAGGGATTTTAAAGGGGTTTATAATTTGAGCAATAAAAGCCTTGCCTTATTCACTGCCGGTAGCAAAGACGACAACGTTGTGGAAATCAAAGACCTTGCAGACCCTTTGTTGGATAAAATGGTAGGCGAAAAAGATGCAAATATTCTTCGCGAAGATGTAGAATTAATAGACGGCGTTTATGGAGAACTTAATGTGGAAGATTACTTAAGCGGTAAAGTGGCACCGGTTTTTTTCGGCAGCGCGGTAAATAATTTCGGGGTGAAAGAAATGCTTGACACTTTTATAAATATTGCACCCACGCCCAGACCAAGAAGTACAACTAAGGATGACATAAAACCTGAAGATGAAAAATTCAGCGGTTTTGTTTTTAAAATTCATGCTAACCTTGATCCTAAGCATCGTGACAGAATTGCATTTTTGAGAGTTTGCAGCGGAAAGTTTTCAAGGGGAAAATACTTTAAACATGTTCGCTTAGATAAAGATGTAAGGTTTAATAATCCATATAGTTTTCTTGCTCGCCAAAAGGATGTAATTGAGGAAGCTTACCCCGGTGATGTGGTTGGTTTATTTGACACCGGAAACTTTAAAATTGGCGATACCATCACCGAAGGTGAAAGCTTTTACTTTACGGGAATACCCAGTTTTTCACCTGAAATTTTTAAAGAGGTAATTAATAAAGACCCAATGAAAACCAAACAGTTAGAGAAAGGTTTGATGCAGTTGACTGATGAAGGTGTGGCCCAGCTTTTTACCCAGCATGGTGGAAATAAGAAAATAATCGGCTGCGTTGGCGAATTGCAGTTTGAAGTTATTCAATATCGTCTTTTACAAGAGTATGGCGCCTCCGCACAACTCAACAGCCTTCCTTTTTATAAGGCTTGCTGGTTAACTAGCAAAGACCCGAAAAAGCTGCAGGATTTTGTAAGGTTTAAACAAGCCAATATTGCAGAAGACAAAGATGGCCAGTTGGTTTACCTTGCCCAAAGTGAATGGTTTTTAAACACTGAAATTCAAAATAACCCTGATATAACATTTCATTTTACAAGCGAAATTCACAAGTAATTTATTCTGCGGCATAGCCGGTATAATTAAAAGGAGTAATGTTTTTTAATTCTTTTTTCAGCTTTGCCGGTATATTTAAAGAATCAATAAATGAATGCATTGACTCTTTGTTTATTGTTGAATTACCGCGTGTAAGATTTTTTAATGCTTCATAAGGTTTAGGGAAATTTTCGCGGCGCAAAACCGTTTGAATTGCTTCTGCTATTACAGCCCAATTTTGATTGAGGTCTTCTTTTATTTTGGTTTCATTGAGAATAAGCTTTTGTAAACCTTTCTCAATTGATTTTACTGCTATTGCAATGTGTGCCATTGGTACACCAATATTTCTTAATACTGTGCTGTCTGTCAAATCCCGCTGCAAGCGGGAAACAGGAAGTTTGGCAGCAAAAAACTCCAACATTGCATTTGCAAGCCCGAGATTTCCTTCCGCATTTTCAAAATCTATGGGATTTACTTTATGCGGCATTGCACTGCTTCCAACTTCGTTTTTAATCTGCCTTTGCTTAAAATAGTCCATACTTATGTATGTCCACACATCGCGGCAGAGATCAGTTAATATTGTATTTATCCTTTTAATATTATCAAAATGTGCAGCCAGGTTATCATAATGTTCTATCTGTGTTGTTGTTTGTTGCCTTTCAATGTGCAGCTTTTTTTCTAAAAAATCATTTGCAAATTTCTTCCAGTTTACTGCTGGAAATGCAACTTTATGAGCATTGAAATTTCCTGTGGCGCCGCCAAATTTTCCGGTAAATGGAACATAACTGAAAAGCCGGATTTGGTTTTCGAGCCTTTCCACAAAAACGAGCAATTCTTTTCCCACGGTAGTGGGAGATGCAGGCTGGCCGTGAGTATGAGCTAACATTGGCACTGAATTCCATTTTTGTGATAAAGAAAAAACAGAATTTCTGAGATTTAAAATTTGCGGCAGATATTCATATTCAATTGCATCGCGCCAAAGCATCGGAATTGCAGTATTGTTTACGTCTTGCGATGTAAGGCCGAAATGTACAAATTCACTTATTTTTTCTTCGCCTTCGGCGATGATTTTCTCTTTAAGAAAATACTCAACAGCTTTAATATCGTGGTTTGTAATTCTTTCTTTCGCCTTAATATTTTCTGCATCCTGCAGATCAAAATTCTTAACAATTTTTCTAAGAGAATCTTTTACCTTTTTTGAAAGAGGAAAAATTTTCTTTTCG
>JAFDXB010000093.1 GCA_018268175.1 Bacteroidota bacterium
ATTTTCCGCAGAATAATAAATTGCTAAATGAGTATAAAAATGATGAAGATGTAAAAAATTTGAAAAGATTTTCTCAAGGTTTTTATACTGTATCAAATTATCATGACACTTTGGTTTTTAATGACCTTCGTTTCGGCCAGCAGGCCGGATGGTTTGAACCGCATGCAAATTTTGCTTTTTATTTTTATTTAAAAGACAGTGCCGATAATTCGGTTGTGGTTCAACGTGGGAGATTTAAAGGTATAAATAAAAGATCGCTAAAGGTTTTTAAACAGAAAATATTTAATAAATAAACCATCATTTTTCTTCCTGTTTCATGTAAAATGTAAAAAGTATAATCAGCAGCCTCACTGCATAATAAGAAACCCACAAACTAAACTGGTGAAATATATTTTTTTGTTTCGAAACAATTTCATCTGTGATATTTACACAATCAGATTTTATAACAGTTTCAAGCACTTTGTCAACATACGCTCCGAAATCATTGTCTGATACATCCAGATTCAATTCCACGCTAGCGAAAGCGCTTATATCATTTACATTGTAAGAACCCACGGTAACCAATGTTTTATCACCCACTGCAATTTTTCCATGTAAAACGGCATTCTGATATTCATAAATTTCAATTTTATTCCGTAGAAGCCAATCGTACATATACCTTTCGGCTCTTTTTGAAATTCCGACATCAGATTTTCCGGTAATAATAATTTTAATTTTAACTCCTCGCTTTATAGCCTTTTTGATGTTTTTTCTAATGGCGGTTCCCGGCATAAAATAACTTGAAAGGAGTATCACTTTTTCCCGGCTTTGACTAAGCAATGAAACATAGCTTCCTGAAATTTGCACTTGAGCTTTAACCCAATCATTTACAGCCATTTTTACTTTTACATTATTAAAATCGGATTGAGGTTCAAGTTTTGAATGCAAAGGAGAATATTGCTTTGGGGATTTTAAAAAACCCGTCCATGTCTTCCAGCAATTTATAGCCAGGCGGGTGCTTATCGGGCCTTCACTGTAAAGCGCAAAATCAAGCCAGGCCTTTTGTTCAGGCATATCGTTATATCTGTCGGTAATATTAATTCCGCCAACCATAGAATAAAAATCATCTACTACAAATACCTTTTGATGTAGCCTCCGGCCGAAATAAAAGTTTTTACTTTTTAGTACTGGATCGAAGAATTTAAATTCAACCCCTGCCCGTTTCATTCTTAAAGAAAATTCTTTGCCCAAAGCCTGGGATGCATAACCATCTACAAGCAGGTAAACTTTAACTTTACGAGTTACTGCTACACATAATTTATTAATTATATTTTCACCCGTTTCGTCGTTCTCTAATATGTAAACATGCAGATGGATGACATGCTTTGCATTATCTATCATATCACCCATCCTGCCGAAATAATCGGATCCGCTTTTTACAAGCGTTACAGAATTGGGATAGGTATATTCTTTACTCTTGTTGCTTTTATTTAATTTCAAGAATGGTAATTTATTGTGCTAATTTAACACAACAACTTTATCCAACAAGATAAGCAAGGCCATGAGTTATCGGATTACACAAATCAATAACTTTTTTTTGTTTAAAAAGGTTTTCCATTTGATCGCGTATTATTTTATAACTATCATGAATAGGGCAGGGATGAGCCGATGAACATCTGCTTAAGCCCAGCCCGCAACCTTTAAAAACTTTATTGCCGTCTATTGCTTCTATAATAGAAATCACAGGTAACAACTTTTGCTGTTCTGAGATGTAAAAGCCACCGGTAGGGCCTTTCATACTGTTTATAATATTTTTTTTGACAAGAGTTTGTAATAATTTTCCAACTGAATGTTCGCTTGCGCCAATGTAAGTTGCTATTTCTTTAATTCCACAATTTTGTGGGGAATCGAATTTAGAACACAAATAAATAACCGCCTTAATTGCGTTTTGAGATGTTACACTTAGCATAAAAATTTTTTTCCTTCTTCACTAATTCTTTCATGGTTCCAAGGAGGATCGAAAGTTAATTCAACTATTACATCTTCTCCCGGAAACGTATTTTTTAATGTTTGTTCAGTTTCAGATTGAATTGATTCGCCCATTGGGCAAAATTGAGTTGTAAGAGTCATTCTGCAATGAATTAATTTTTCTTTATCATTAAAATTAATTTCATAAACCAAACCCAAATCAACTATGTTGAGTTGAATTTCAGGATCAATAACATTTTCCAATGCCGCCAATGCTATTGTAAGTTTGAGGTTATTGTTTGTTTCTACATTCATTTTATTTCACTTTATGGCTTAGCATTTTAAATACATTAAGGTTGTAAAAAATTGCGGCAATTATCATAAAAAAAGCGCCGGTTTGTAAAAGTAAATTTGATAACAAAAATATTCCTGTAATAAATATTATAAATGCCGCTAAATAGGCAATGAACATAAAATTGAAATTAAGTTGGCTAAACAGATTTTTAGGGTCAAGATTATTTCCTTTTACCCGGTTATTTTTATAAGCTTTATTCCAAATTATAAAAGGCAAAGTTTTAAATGTCATTCCTAATATTATACTTGTAATCCACCCAAAAAATATACAAAAACCATAAGCAACAACGTTTTGGTGTTGTTTAAAGCCCAGGGTTGTACATAAAATTATAATTGGAATAACGGATATAACAACGCTTGAAAGTGATAATTTTACAGGGTTGTCAACTTTTTTCCTTATTCTTTCACTGTATGTTTTATAGCAATAAAATATAAATAAAACAACCGCAACACTAATAAAAACTATTGGAATAAATGTTAGGTTTAATTCAAAATTAAAATTGAATATGAAAAATAATAAGCCGGCATTTATCAGGTAAAAAATGATTTTAAGGAGCGGTTTATTTGTGTATTTAGAAATTAAAAACATAGGTATGAGCCGGGAAGCAACTCCAATTATCAAAAGTAAAAACCACCCGGCAATTCCGAAATGGGCATGCAAAGAAAGATATGTTAGTGAACCTGAAGGAAGGATATTTGATGTAAAATTAAATAACAACAACAAACCAAACAACGTTGTAATTAATAACCATAAGCCGGCAGTGAAAATGAATATTGAATGAATATTATCATTTTTATCATTTGCAATACTCATTATAAAATTCACTAAAAAAGTAATTACTGCAATGTTTATAAGAATTCCACCTGCCTGTGCTCCCAATCCTAAATGAAAATAATAGAAATTATAAACCAACAACGGTATTCCGGTGGCTGCTGTTGCAAAACTTAAATAGGCAAGTTTTTCACTAAACAACGACCGTTCAATAAGCACCGGTATAAGTTGGTGGCTTGCGCCAAGAATTATCATTGTGCCCCAACCCAAAGCCATTAAATGAGTTAGCGCCAATATTGAGGGCTGAAAATAAGGACCTGTAAAGTTTTTGTGATTATAAAATAAAATCACAGAAGAAATAAGAAAACATAATGCAGCATAAACATAAAAAGGCACAACGGCAGAATAATGAGTAGTGGTGCTGCTTTTAATCATTTTCTAAAAATAATGAGCTTTACTTCGCCCTCTTTAATTTCTTTAATTGTATAATTGAAATTCCTTTCTTTTAATTCACTTAATAAAAAAACAGGAATCTTTTTATGGTTAACGTACAATGCTTTTCCTTGCGGAAGAACATCCAAATTCTCTAAAATTGTTGTCATAGGAAGCGGCATTTCTAATTCTGACACATCAATTTCAACAAAATTCTCTTTAAAATCTGAATATATTTTATCCCAGTCATTTTCTGTTGATGGTTCTACAATAAGTTTCCGATTACTATTTTTTAAAAAAAAAGTTTCATAATAGCCATGGTTCTTTGAAACCGTTTTTGCTTTAAAACCTTTTTTTTCAAGAAGGGAAACAAGGGGAAGTGGCTCGAAAGTATTTATGATTTTCAAAAATTTGCCCGGCAAAATTTGTTGGGCAATATGTACAATTTCTTTTAACGGGTCGTCGCCTTTTTCAAGAATTGGCCTTGCATCAAAAATAGTTACGTCTTCCTGATGAATAGGAAATGCAAACCCATTGTCATAATTTTCCTTTTTTTCTTCTTCATCGCCTATTGTAAAACCCAATGGGGTTAAGGCTTTGAAAAAATCAACAGGTTTGCATTCGCCAATTCTGGCAGCCATAGCAATGCTTGTTCTGGGTGCCATTACTCGTCTTAGTATAGGGTTTTTCAGTTTGTCGAATTTCTTATTAATAGAAATTATTGCATTTAAAGCATCGGGATGAGCTTTAATGATTTTGCTGATCTTAGTGTTTATATTAATTTCCATTCGAACAGGATATTGGTAAACGGGCTATTTTAATTCTTTCTCTAATTGCAGAGCCTTTGGAAAAAGAATATTGTTTTCTAAATGTATATGCAAATGAAGGTCTGATTCAAAATCCTGCAACAACTTAAACAGCAAATTATAACTTGCACAAGCATCGGCCGGTAAAGAATAATTATTTGTTATCTCTCTAATTTCTTCCATATTTTTTCCAACCATTTCATGTTCATGCTCCATCATTTTAATTGGATCTGCCACTCTTAATCCGCTAACTTGTTCATTTCTGATTCCGTTTGCAGCAACAAGATTTTTTATAAAAGGAAAAAGGATCCTTTCTTCTTTTACCATGTGAGAAGTCATTTCTGCATTAACGTCTTCAATTAATTCTGCAACTCTTAACAATTCAGGATGTTGAGCGCCGTGTACTTTAGCAACTTTAGCACCGTACTGTCTTAAATCGGGAAGGCTCTTGGTAACATAACTGTGGTGAGTGTTCACTATGTAATCGCTTAAAAAGTCGAGCTTCCAATCTCCATAGGGTAGAGGACGAGCTTCAAAATTCTTCTCTGCATTTTGTAATTCCTTTTCAACTTTGGTTACATCAATTCCTTTTTCAGCGCAAGCTTCTTTAACAGTTTTCTTTCCACCGCAGCAAAAATCCAAACCGTATTTTTTAAATACTTCAGCTTTTCTAAGATCTTTTGCAGCAAGTTCTCCTAATGTTGAATCGCTTTCACCTGCCTTCCGTTTAGAAATTTTAACTCTCCATAGTTGAGGGCCTTCTTCAAGGTATTCCCATTCAAAAATGTTTCCGCGTTCACCCAATAGTTGATAATAAAGAGGCTTTGGGTCGTGATCATTATGTATGGTTAAGCTTTCGCCCTGCAACAATTCATCAAAACGTACAAATATTGTAGGATGCTTTTGGCGTGGTTCAAGTTCAGTAACATTTAAAATGTTTTCAGATATAGTTTGCATATTTAAAATTTTATGCAAAGCTAAGAAGAAATTTTTAATAAAAGTATTTAATTACTTTTAATTTTATTTTAGGGTCTTTTTGAGTTTGTTTTCAAGTGCCTTTTCATATCTCTCCACTTCAAGTTTCGTTTCGGGATCAACTTGTGGCAATGAAAAATTTTCTTTCAATTCAGGAACTACAAAAGTGAAGTATGCTTCGTTAATTAATTGGGGTGTATCGCTATTTAATGATTTTACGAAAGCTTCAGTAAATATTTCCATTGAAGTGTTGAAAGCCCTTGTGATATTGGCTTTGATAATAATTACATCTCCAATTTTAGCAGGCCTTTTAAATGAAACATTATCTATTGATGCAGTAACAGCAATATGTTCAGAATGGTTTTGAGCACAAACGGCAGCAGCAATATCCATCCATTGAACTAGCTTTCCACCTTGTAAAATTCCCATAGGATTTGCATCATTTGGGCAAACAATTTCTGTTTTTATTACTTCGGAAATTGATGGTCGTTTCATTTTCATAGTTCTTAATTAATTATGATTTTACAAAATTAATGACAAGAGTTTGCTTATAATATTAAATAAACTGATTTATGTCATGCCTGCGGTAAAACAATGCTTATATTGAAAAAATAATTTTGCAAAAGAAATATGAACAAGGGCAAAATTATATGGCTGATGGTAATTCTTTTTTTAAGTTACACTGCATTTTTATATGCATCATTGCCTTCAGATTCAGGTATTATTTCAACTTCAGTTTATTCAGGAAAACAAATTTGGCAAAAAAATAATTGCGGTTCTTGTCATCAGGTTTATGGGTTGGGAGGTTATCTCGGCCCGGACCTTACCAATGTCTATTCCACCAAAGGTGAAACTGTTATCCGGTCGTTGGTTCAATACGGCACATCAGTAATGCCTTCATTTAAATTAGACGAGAAAGATTTGAATGATCTTGTTATGTATTTGAAAAGTGTAGATGCTTCAGGCAAAAGTGACCCACGGTCGTTTAAAATAAATTATGATGGTTCCATCTCACAATAATATTATTCCAAAATCATTTTTACTTGTAGCATTTGTTTTGCTTTTTACAGGATTATCTTTTGGTTTGATTGGTGCTTTACAATATGTAATGCCGGGAATTTTAAAAGATGGCTTTTCTTTTCAAAAAGTACGACCACTGCATGTTTCCTCTGTTGTGTTCTGGATTATTTTTGGTGCCATTGGAACTGTTCTTACATACCTTCAAGAACATGGAACTGCAAAAAATTATTCCCATTCCTTATTAAAATTACAATTTGTAATTTTTGTAATTACGGTAGCCGCAATTTTAATTTCGTACCTAACAGGAAATTTTGGGGGAAGAGAATATTGGGAGTTTCCACCATACCTTGCAATTCCGCTTATAGCGGGATGGTTACTGTTTCTTATCAATTTTATACGGTCGGTTTCTTCATTTAAAAATCAGCCTGTTTATTTTTGGATGTGGCTCACCGGAATATTTTTTTTCCTTTTTACATTCCTCGAAAGTTATTTATGGATATTTCCATTTTTCGCAGAAAATATAATTAAGGATATGACCATTCAATGGAAGTCGTATGGCTCAATGGTTGGTTCCTGGAATATGCTTATTTACGGCAGCGGAATTTTTTTGATGGATAAAATCAGCGGTAGCAAGGATTACAGTAAATCTAAAATGGCTTTTGGTTTATACTTTTTGGGCCTGTTTAATTTAATGTTTAACTGGGGGCACCATATTTACACATTGCCAACAGCAGCCTTTGTGAAGTATATTAGTTATGCTGTAAGTATGACGGAATTATTCATTTTTGGTAAAATTATTTACGATTGGAAAAGTTCTATAACAACAGCACAAAAATATTTCAACCGGCAATCATATATGTTTATGGTTGCAGCAGATGCATGGGTATTTCTTACTCTATCACTTGCAATATGTATGTCGGTTCCGGCTATAAATCTTTACACACATGGTACTCACATCACTGTTGCACATACTATGGGCGCAACCATAGGCATTAATTCGATGTTATTGTTTGCTTTTGCATCAGATATTCTTACTGCACCGTCAAGTAAATTTATAAGGATTTGGTTTTGGATAATTAATATTTCTTTATTCGTTTTTTGGATTTCTCTCATTATTGCAGGTGTTTATAAAAGTATTTGGCAAATGAGTGCAGTTCAACAACCATTTGGAAATATGATGAGAGGGCTTCATCCATTTTTTGTAATCTTTTTTATTTCCGGAATTGTTTTAGCAACCGGATTAGTTGCGGTTTCTGTTTTAATGATTAAACGAAGTTTTGTAAGAGCAACTGCTTCAAGAAATGATTTAATTGCGAATGTTCAATGATTTCTATAACGAAAATATTTAGGTTTGAAATGGCTCATGCTTTGCATAAATATCCCGGTAAATGCAAGGATATACATGGCCATTCGTATGAACTGCAAATTACTGTTTCAGCAAAAAACCATTCAACAAAATTCTTTGAATCACCGGGAATTTTAATGGATTTTAAAGACCTTAAACAAATTGTTTGTAATAGAATACTTTCGATTACTGATCATAAACTGATGCTGTCCAAAAATTATTTAAATGAATTTCCTGCGTTTTTGAATTGTGAAAACCTTGTGGCTGTTGATTTTGAGCCATCAGCTGAAAATTTGCTTATTTATATTTTTACATTATTAAACCCGGAATTAACTGATGTTGTAAAAATTTCTAAAATAAAACTATACGAAACCAAAGATTCATTTGCAGAAATTAATTTATGATACAAAGAAAATTAGTTTTTGAAATGCTCTTAATGATCTAATTAGAAAACCTGATATATTAAAACGTAAAAACTGACCATAAACATTTTATCTGGTTTTAGGGAATTGTAGTTTTGCTGAATGAATGATTTAGTTAAGAAATACAATGTTCCTGTTCCAAGATATACAAGTTACCCAACTGTTCCTTTTTGGAACGATACAATTGATTTGAATAAATGGAAGTCTGAAATAAAAAATTGCTCTCCTGAAGGTGGCATAAGTATTTATATTCATTTACCTTTTTGCGAAACTTTATGTACTTATTGCGGTTGCAATAAAAAAATAACAAAGAATCATAGTGTTGAAGAAGAATATATAAACATAGTTTTAAAGGAATGGCAATTGTATCTTGACATTTGGAATAAAAAGCCACTCATTAAAGAAATTCATCTTGGAGGAGGAACTCCAACATTTTTTTCTCCAAAAAATCTTAAAAAATTAATTGAATCAATTTTGTCTTCTTCCGAAATTCATTCGTCGCATGAATTTAGCATTGAGGGCCACCCAAACAATACAACTGTTTCTCACCTTGAAACATTATATAACCTGGGTTTTAAAAGAATAAGTTATGGAGTTCAGGATAATGACCCTGAAGTGCAGAAAATAATAAACAGGATTCAACCCGTTGCTAATGTTCAAAAAGCAACTGATAATGCAAGAAAAGCTGGATTTACCTCTGTTAATTTTGATTTGATATATGGGCTGCCGAGGCAGAATAAAGAAAGGATAATTAAAACAGTTGAGCAAAGTATTGCAATGCGGCCGGACAGAATTGCGTTTTATTCGTATGCTCATGTACCATGGACAAGCCGGGGCCAACGATTATTTGATGAAACAGATTTGCCTTCGGCTGATGAAAAACTTGAACTATATAAAGTATCCAAAGAATTATTTATAAAGAATGGATATTATGATATTGGAATGGACCATTTTGCTTTGCCTCACGATGACTTGTATATTGCACAGCAGCAAGGCCGGCTACACCGGAATTTTATGGGCTATACAACCAATCAGACAAAAACGATGATTGGCTTAGGTGTTTCTGCAATAAGCGATACCGGATCTGCATTTGCGCAGAATGAAAAAAAACTTCAGAATTATATTTCGGCTGTGGAAAACAATGTAATTCCTGTTGTTAAAGGGTATTTTTTATCTCAAGAAGATCTTCATTTCAAAAAATATATTCTTGACCTTATTTGCAAGGGTGAAACAACAATTGAACCTGTGAGTGTAGAAATGGTAGAGAAATATTCACTTCCTGCGTTAGCAGAATTAATAAAAGACGGACTTGTACAACATACAGATTCAAATATAAAAATACTGCCGGAGGGCAAAAATTTTATACGCAATATTTGCAGTTGCTTCGACCTTTATCTGTTAAAGAAAGATTTTGATAATCAGAATTTATTCAGCAAGGCTATTTGATTCGGAGGGCCGCTTTATTGTGATATTAATAAATAGTAGTCCGAAGAAAATAATTAAAGCGGCAGCAAAAAGGTAAATGTTTATATAAGGAATTCCTGTGTAATTCATACCTTCTATTCCCTGAATCATCAGCAAAAGTTCATTTAAAATAATACCAAGAGTAAATAAAATAATTCCTGCAAACAAAAGCTTGCTCATGTGAAAAAGCCGTTTGTGCACAAAATACCCTAACAGGAATATTGTAATAATTCCAAGCAGGATGAGATGCAGATAGCCAATAATAATTGGCCTGAAACTATATGATAATTTGCTCAACGCAGGAATAACAGAGCCGGCTTGTAATAATAATTTTATTGTTAGAGCAATTGCAGAAAGGCCGAAGAGCCACCTTGCGAGGGCTACAAATTCTATTTTAAAATAAGACAATCTGGGTATTATTAATTTTACTAACCAGAACCAGGCAATTACTTGAGCAATAGCTGCTACAACAATTATAATATAAAGAATGAGTGGCAAAGGAAGCCATAAAACAGATAAAAAATATGCAGGCACGCAAGCTGAAACAAAAATCAGAAATATCTTTTTCATTGTAGCCGGCGATATGCCCATGCGGACAAATGTGCCGCAGAACAGCCCGAATATTGCAAAAAAGAACCAGCCATTATATTGAAAGTGTAAGAAGTAATAAACAGAAGAAAGATACAAATGCTGATTTACAGAATGAGTAGCCATCATGCCTGCCAGGCTGAAGGCCCCTGCAGAGGAAATAACATTAAAAATTAATGCAGCTCTAAACCACATTTTTGAGGGATGAGGTTCTGATTTTTTTAGGTCTCTCCAATACATAAATGAAAATATATAGGAGGCAATAATTGATATTACAGAAAATAAAATTGAAAAAAATGCATATCCCTGAATTGGAAAAGAAATAAGCATTCCATAGGCACTTAATAAATTCAGCAATAAAACCCAATTATATCTTTTAAACATATCATTTGCAAATCGTTTGGAAAGATGCAGAACCAGTAAAGCCATTAACGCCTGTGTAACCCATCCTGCAAAAGCAAAGTGCGAATGACCATGTAATAAATATTTCTGATCCACAAATTTTAAAGAGAAAGCAATCTTATAACGAAGTGTAACACCAAGTAATGAAACAATAAGCAAATTAATTATTGAAATTCTAAGCCATAAATAGGACCGGGACTTTAATTGTAATGTGCTCATAGAAATTATTTACGTTCATAATCAATAATTATTCCTGTTAAATTATTTAAAAATTTGCATGAAAGTTGCTATTTTTAAAATCTCATAACAAGTTATTATTCAATCAAATTTACAAATGATACTTAATAATTTTGTGTATGATTATAATCATAATGTTTTGTGACAATAATAATATCCTCTGAAACTCGCTTCTGTGGCGGCTTTCAGAGGTGGCGCCGGATTGTTTTTTTAGTGTTTGGCCTAAATTTGATAAATATGATATTGCTCATAAAATTTTGATTATTAACGTTGTAATCTTGTAATTGAAATAAAAAAAGAACGCTTATGAAAAAGTTCGCTGCAATTCTATCTCTAGTATTTTTCATCGCTGCGTGCGGTGGTGGTAACACTGAAAACAATGCTGAAAAAGCAAAAGAAACTTCCACTGAAAGTGCAATAACAGAATCCGGAAATCCAAGCTACGATCCGAATCGTGGAGAAGGTAAATTTAAAGACGTTGAGGTTTCTCCAAACCTTGATGTTAAACTTGCAGATGCAGGTGAAAAAGTTTACTCTGTTAAATGCTCAGGTTGCCACAAATTATCTGATGAAAAATTAGTGGGTCCGGGATGGGCAGGTGTAACCTTAAGGCACAAGCCTGAGTGGATTATGAACTTTGTAACAAACACAGATGAAATGATTGACAAAGATCCAAAGGTACAGGCGCAATTGGAAATTTGCTTGGTACGTATGCCTAATCAGGGTCTTACAGATCAGGATGCTCGTGATGTTTATGAGTTCATGCGCAAAAATGACGGCGTAAAATAAATTAAATTTTATTGATTTTTTAAACAGGACATGGGCCTGACCAGGGATTGTATTATCGGCTATTTTTAAATAACTATTAAATTAACCAACTCAATTTACAAGATGAAAAGAATAAACTATCATGCACTGATGTTGTCTGCAATGGCAATAATTATCGGAATGAGTGCATGTAAACCTAAAAATGCAGGCACTGCAGTTAATTCCGATGCAGCATCTAAAGTGTATGTTGCCCCCGGCAAATACGATGAATTTTATAACTTCGTTTCCGGTGGTTTCAGCGGGCAGCTTTCTGTTTATGGATTGCCAAGCGGCCGCCTTCTTAGAGTTATTCCCGTTTTTTCTGTTGACCCGGAAAAAGGCTGGGGATACAGTGAAGAAACAAAACCTATGTTAATGACATCTCACGGTGAAGTTCCATGGGACGACCTTCACCACGTTCAACTTTCTCAAACCAATGGAGAAATTGACGGACGTTGGGTTTTCGGAAATGGTAATAATACTCCACGTGTTGCTCGTATTGATCTTACTACTTTCCGCACAGCGGAAATTCTTGAACTTCCTAACAGCGGTGGTAACCACTCTTCTCCTTTCATTACTGAAAATACAGAATATGTAATTGCCGGAACCCGCTTTAGTGTTCCTCCGGATAATGTTAACGGTGATGTGCCTATTAACACTTACAAAAAGAATTTTAAAGGAACAATAAGTTTTATTTCTGTTGATAAAGAAAATGGAAATATGGATATCGCTTTCCAGCTTGTGTGCCCGGGTGTAAATTTCGACTTGAGCCATGCAGGCAAAGGGAAATCTCATGGTTGGTTTTTCTTTAGCTGCTACAACACAGAACAGGCAAATACTTTGTTAGAAGTAAATGCTTCAAAAAATGACAAAGATTTTATAATGGCAGTAAACTGGAAACTTGCTGAGCAACTTATTAAAGAAGGAAAAGGTGTAAAGCAGGCAGTTAAATATGCAAGCAACAGATTTGATGAAAAAACACATACAGCTACTTCAACTATGAAAACTGAAGTGCTTACTTTAGATATTAAAAAATATCCCGGCCTTGCTTATATGATTCCTTGTCCTAAATCTCCGCATGGCTGCGATGTTGACCCTTCAGGTGAATTTATTGTTGGAAGTGGCAAGCTTGCTGCTCTTATTCCGGTTTTCAGTTTTGATAAAATTCAAAAAGCAATTGCAGCAAAAGATTTTGAAGGATCATACGACAGTATCCCTGTAATTAAATATGCTTCTGCATTACATGGTGAAGTACAAAAACCGGGCTTAGGGCCTCTTCACACAGAATTTGACGGAAGAGGAAATGCTTATACTTCAATGTTTGTATCAAGCGAAGTTGTAAAATGGAGCATAAAAGATCTTAAGGTTTTAGACAGAGTGCCTACATATTATTCAGTTGGCCACTTAATGATTCCAGGTGGTGATTCACGTAAGCCTAATGGCAAATATCTTGTTGCTTATAACAAAATTACAAAAGACCGCTACCTTCCAACAGGCCCTGAACTTTCTCAAAGCGCTCAGCTTTATGATATCAGCGGAGATAAAATGCAATTGTTACTTGATTATCCAACAATTGGTGAACCTCACTATGCACAAGCAGTTGCTGCCGATGTTATTAGAAATAAATCAGTTAAATTCTTCAAAATTGAAGAAAATAAACATCCTTATGTAGCCAAGGGCGAAGCTGAAACTAAAGTGGTTAGAGAAGGAAATAAAGTGCATGTTTACATGACTGAAATAAGGTCTCACTTAACTCCTGATAACATTGAAGGAATACGAATTGGAGATGAAGTTTATTTCCACATTACTAACCTTGAACAGGATTGGGACGTGCCTCATGGTTTTGCAATAAAAGGAGCTTTAAATGCTGAATTACTTGTAATGCCCGGTGAAACTACAACATTGAAATGGATACCTGACAGAGTTGGTATATTCCCAATGTATTGCACAGATTTCTGTAGTGCGCTACACCAGGAAATGTCGGGTTATGTTAGAGTAAGTCCCGCAGGAAGTAATGTGCCTCTGGTATATTCTACAGGAACAAATATGCCGGCTGACAACGGTGGTGCAGCAGTAAAAGATTCCACTAAAAAATAATTTAATGGAGCATTAGATAACCACTATTAAAACCTTGCGTTTTAATGTATAAAAAACCATAATGATTGAAAGCCTTTTGATACAACAAATTCTTTTGATCATTATGGTTTTATTTTTTATTGAAAAATGATTTTATATGAATAACCGAATGGCGAAAATTTCCAAAATATTAATGGTTGTATGTGGCATTGCGCTTGTATTTGTGCTGTTTACACCAATTTGGAAAATTGATTTAGAAGCCCCGCAATATCCTGAAGGATTGCAAATGAAAATTCACGCATCAAAACTTTCAGGGAATGTAGATATTATTAATGGTTTGAACCATTATATTGGAATGAAAACAATTCATGAAGAAGATTTTACTGAATTTAAAGTGCTGCCTGTAATAATTGGATTTTTCGCGGCAGCGTTTGTGTTTGTGGGTTTAATTGGCAGGAAGAAATTATTATATACTGTATTTGCACTTTTCATTTTATTTGGAATAGTTGCTATGTATGACTTTTGGAAGTGGGAATATGATTACGGCCACAATCTCGATCCTAATGCAGCTATCATAGTCCCCGGAATGGCATATCAGCCACCCCTTATAGGCTTTAAACAATTATTAAATTTCGGAGCCTGGTCTTTTCCTGATATTGGCGGTATAATTTTTATTTCAGTTGGTGTAATTGCTCTTATTGTTTCTTTCTTTGAATTAAGAAGAAGAAGTTCAAAAATTTTACAGGCAGCAATATTAATTATCGGTTCCTCATTAATGTTGAGCAGTTGTAACAGCGGCCCGCAGCCGATTAATTACGGCAAAGAAAATTGCCACTTTTGTAAAATGACAATTTCAGATAATAGGTTTGCAAGTGAAATTGTTACTACAAAATCTAAAGCTTATAAGTTTGATGACAGCCACTGCATACTCGCCTTTTTAGAAAAAAAGGAAATTAAACCTGAAGATATAAAAGCAGTATATTTTACAAATTACAGTGAACCGCACAATTTTATTGAGGCCGATAAAGCATTATTTTATAAGAGTGAAGATCTGAAAAGCCCAATGGGAGGCAATCTTGGCGCTTTCGAAAATAATGATGATTTGAAAAAGGTTTCAGAAATTTATCCTGGTAATACAACTTCGTGGGAGGAAATTAAAAAATGATAAAGACTCTTGTTTTTTGTTTTTGTGTTTTACTTTGTTTTACAAATGTGTCAGCTAAAAATATTTTTGTAGGAACCGGAAAGCAATTCAAAACAATAAATGAAGCTTTGAAAATTGCCGAAGACGGCGACAGTATTATTGTGTCGGCAGGCATTTATAAAGAAGGTAATATTGAAATCACCAAAAAAATTACTTTGGCCGGGATTAATTATCCCATTTTAGATGGCCAAAAGAAATTTGAAATTATTTCAGTTAGGTCACCTTATGTAACTATATCCGGATTTAAACTTATCAATTCAGGAGTTTCAAGTATAGTTGATGTTGCCGGAATAAAAATTTACAATACGTATAAGGTTGTTATAAAAAATAATATTCTGTTAGAAACATTTTTTGGCATTTATCTACAGAACAGTTCAAAGTGTGAGATAACAGGCAATTCGCTGAAAGCCACAACAAAAATTGAGCAAAACAACGGCAACGGTATCCATTGCTGGAAGAGCGACAGCCTTTTGATAACTAATAATAAAATTGAAGGGCACAGAGACGGTATGTACTTCGAGTTTACAACAAATACAAAAGTTGTAAATAATATTTCAGAAAAAAATTTGCGATATGGTTTGCATTTTATGTTTAGCCATAACAACAGATACATAACCAATATTTTTAAAAGTAATGGAGCAGGTGTTGCAGTAATGTATTCGCACCATGTAACAATGACTGCAAATAAGTTCTTAGAAAACTGGGGCGACGGCGCCTATGGCTTATTATTAAAGGAAATAACAGACAGCCATGTTGATAACAATTTGTTTCTTAAAAATACAATTGCTATTTATATGGAAGGTGCAACCAGAATTGTAATGCAATCAAACGTTTTTAAATTTAACGGCTGGGCTATGAAAATTATGGCCAGTTGCATGGATGTAACTGTAAATAAAAATAATTTTTTGTCGAATACTTTTGATGTAGGAACAAATGGAAGTGTAAGTTTAAATGATTTTAAAAACAACTATTGGGATAAATACGAAGGATACGATATAAATAAAGATGGGATAGGGGATGTTCCTTACCGGCCTGTAAGTTTATTCGCAACAATAATTGAAAACAATCCACCTGCAATGATATTATTCAGGAGTTTTATGTCAACCCTGCTTGATAAAACTGAAAAAGTAATACCAACATTAACGCCTGAAAACCTTAAAGATGATTATCCGTTAATGAAACCATTAAAATTATGATTGTAGCTGATAAACTTGTAAAAAAATTCGGGAAGCTAACTGCTTTAAACAATGTATCTCTTACCTGCAATGCAGGTGAATGTATTGCTTTGATTGGCCCCAACGGAAGTGGTAAAACAACTCTAATAAAATCTGTTTTGGGTATGGTTGTTAGCGACAAAGGCACTATAACCTTCAATGGAAAAAATATTTTAAAGAACTGGCAATACCGGAATAAAATCGGCTATATGCCGCAAATAGGCCGTTATCCCGATAACATGACTATCGGGCAAGTCATTAATATGATGAAAGATATCCGTGGCCGAAAAAAGGAAAATCTTGATGAGGAACTAATAAAAAATTGGGGGCTCGATAAACTGATGGATAAAAGAATGCGTACACTATCAGGAGGGACACGCCAAAAAGTTAGTGCCGTACTTGCTTTTCTTTTTAATCCTGATGTTCTGATTTTAGATGAACCCACCGCAGGGCTTGACCCTTTGTCATCCGAAATATTAAAGGATAAAATTGTAAAGGAGAAAGCAAATAATAAACTGATAATAATTACATCGCATATTTTAAGTGAACTTGACGACCTTGTTACACAAGTGATATTTATGCAAGAAGGGAAACTTATGTTTCATAAATCAATTGAAGAATTGAGGCAAAATACCGGGCATGAAAAATTGTCGAAAGTAATAGCTTCATTAATGAGTAATAACTGACATGAAAAAAATTATTAAGTATGTATTCATAGATATTCTTAGAAGTAAAATTGTTATAGGCTTTACAATATTCCTGCTCATTTTATCTCTAAGCATTTTCAATCTTGAAGACAATTCGTCCAAAGGACTACTAAGCCTTTTAAATATTATTCTAATTATAGTACCGTTGGTTAGTATCCTATTTTCTGCAATCTATGTTTACAACAGCTCAGAATTTTTGGAACTGCTGGTAAGCCAGCCATTAAAAAGAAAATCAATCTGGTTAAGTTTATATGTTGGGTTAGCTGGAGCTATGGCATTGTCTTTTTTTGTCGGTGCCGGCATTCCGATATTGATGTATGAATCAACACCTACCGGATATATAATGATTATAATTGGAGTATTGTTGTCGGTTATTTTTGTATCAATCGCAATGCTGGCAGCTGTATTAACAAGAGATAAAGCAAAAGGAATAGGTGTTGTTATGCTGCTTTGGTTGTACTTTTCATTACTATTTGATGGGTTGATACTTTTTATATTATTTGAGTTTGCCGATTATCCTCTCGAAAAACCAATGGTGTTTTTAAGTGCTTTGAACCCAATTGACCTCGGCCGAATAATGATATTGCTGAAAATGGATGTATCAGCATTGATGGGTTATACCGGAGCAGTTTTCAAAGATTTTTTTGGAACAAGCACAGGTTTTGCAATAGCTATGGTAGTAATGTTTGCATGGGCTGCAATTCCATTATGGATTTCAGTGAAAAAATTTAAACATAAAGACCTTTAATATGAAAAGACATGAAGCAATAGCGCCTTTATCTAGAGAACACCATGCTAATTTAATTTTAGCACAGGTACTTAAATCTCATGTTGCAGATTATAAAGGAATGCCTACAAGCCCCGCGGAAAAACGAATTTATGCAATTAGAATTTTCAATGATGAAATAAAGCATCATTTTAAAAAGGAAGAAAAAATGTTTGCACGCATTTATCATCATCCTGAACTTAAAGAAATGATTGATGAAATATCAAATGAACACCGCATTCTGGAAGAATTATTTTTAAATCTTCCGGAAGATAAAACATTGCCGGTTAAACTTAACTTTCTTGGAATTACACTTGACAATCATATCAGAAAAGAAGAACGCGTTTTATTTCCTAAAATTCAGGAGATTTGTTCAGAAGAAGAATTAAATTCTATTGCTGAACTTTTCTAAAATTTTACAATGAAAGTAATTTATTATGCCTTTTTAATCTTTTCGGTTTTTTCCTGCACATCAAATAAAATTGTTTCATCGTCTCAAAAGGCTGAAGCCGAAAAATCAGTTAACACCCTTCTAAATTCATTTCATTCTGCGGCAGCACGCGCCGATTTCACAGGTTACTTTTCTTTATTTTCTAAAAACGCCCGTTTTATAGGAACCGATGCAACCGAAAATTGGAATGTTGATTCATTTAAAATTTTTAGTGAGCCATATTTTAAAAGTGGTAAGGCATGGGATTTTAAAACTCTTCAACGAAATATTTATCTAAGTGACAATGGGCAAGTTGCATGGTTTGATGAATTGCTTGACACATGGATGAAGATTTGCCGCGGCTCAGGTACATGTGTTTTAGAAAATGGTGTATGGAAAATAAGCCATTATGTTTTATCAGTTACAGTTCCAAACGACAAGATAAGAGAGATAATGAAAGTAAAAGGGGCTCAAGAAGATTCTTTAATAAATATTTTAAAGCAAAAATAAAAGGCTGCCAAATAGCAGCCCTTTACTTAAATTATAATTAAAAACTATTTTGCAGGTGGGGTTATTACTCCGTCTATAATATGAACTATACCATTTGCAGCTGGTACAGAAGCAATTATTTGAGCATCATTTATAAAAACTTTGCCGTCCTTAACATGAATGGTTGCATTGTCGCCATTAAC
>JAFDXB010000094.1 GCA_018268175.1 Bacteroidota bacterium
ATTAAAAGCACTTCATTATCAGTTACAAATGGCTTCTGCACTGCTTCGGTAACAAAACAACTTGTTATTGCCGATAGGGCAAATGCAGATTTTGAAGTTGCCGAATTTGTTTGTCCCAATGAAAATCTTATAGTAAGAAATCTATCTACGGGAGTGGTAAATTCCTGGTTTTGGACATTTCCGAATGGCAACTCTTCAACAATAAAAAATCCACCGCCACAAACATTACCGGTTCCACTAAATTCATATCAGGCGCCGGTTAAATTAATTATTAAAACTTCCGGAGGATGTATTGATTCGTTAACAAAAACCATTACAGTATTAAATAATTGCAGGATTGAGGTGCCATCAGCGTTTACGCCTAACAATGATGGCTTAAATGATTTTCTTTATCCGCTGAATGCCTATAAAGCAAAAAATATTTCATTTTCTGTTTTTAACAGGTTTGGCCAAAGAGTATTTTTTTCTGACAATTATTTTAAAAAATGGGATGGTATTTTAAATGGTAAGCCGGCAGATGCCGGAACTTATGTGTGGTATTTATCCTATATTGACAATGACACACAAAAAAAAGTTTTTAAAAAAGGTACAGTAATTCTAATCAGATAAAACAAATTATTATGGAACATAAGCCGGTTTATTACAGTGAATATCTTGAACTCGAAAGAATTTTAAATTCACAACATCCTGTAAGTTTTCAGGAAGGAAATACTCCTGCGCACGACGAAATGTTGTTTATTGTTATTCATCAGGCTTATGAACTTTGGTTTAAGCAAATTTTATTTGAGGTACAGTCTGTAATAGATATAATGGAGAAGCCGGAGATAAATGACAATTCTTCTGAATTGCAGTTTGTTGTTCACCGTTTACAAAGAGTTTCAACAATTTTGATGTTGCTTGTTCAGCAAATTGAAATTCTGGATACTATGACGCCGATGGATTTCCTTGATTTCAGGGATATGTTGCGCCCTGCTTCGGGTTTTCAAAGTATTCAGTTTAAAATTTTGGAAGCCAAGCTGGGTTTGGCTTTTGAGCAACGTCACGGCAAAGCATATTATACATCTCAGCTTACACCGGCAGATGTTGAAATAATAAAAAAAGTGGAATCTCAACCTTCACTTGTGCAGCTATTAAATAAGTGGCTTGAAAGAATGCCTTTTTTTGATGATAAAGAAATATGGAAAAATTTTGCTGGAGGTAGTTTTTGGGATGAATATAAAACCATTTATGAAAACAGTTTAGGTGAAGGGGAAAAGCTTAATGCCAAAGCTTTTCAAAGTGTAATATTCGGTGATGATTCAGGTGAGTATCGTGCTCTCTCCCCTAAAGCTTCGAGGGCTGCACTTTTTATAATTTTATACAGAGGGCATCCAATGCTGGAACTTCCTTTCCAATTTTTAAATACTCTTATTCAAATTGATAATCAGTTAGGAAACTGGAGATCGAAGCATGTGAATATGGTGAGAAGAATGATTGGAACGAGAACGGGAACAGGTGGCAGTACAGGCGCCGGTTATCTACAAGGAGCAATGGATAAACATTATATTTACCGTGAATTGTCGCAGTTACATAGTTTTTTAATAGACAGAAGAAGGCTTCCTCAATTGCCTCAAAAACTCATTGAAAAGCTGGGATATAAATTCTGCTGATAAGCAGTAACGCTAAATGAGTTCTTTAAGTTTTTCAACAACATTATCTATTTGTGATTTTGTGTTATGCTTTGAAAAACTGAATCTAACAGTTACCTGATCAGGGTTAGCATTTATGTTTTTAATAACATGGCTACCATGTTCGGCGCCCGAGGTACAGGCACTTCCGCCGCTGGCGCAGATGTTATTGATATCAAGGTTAAATAAAAGCATTTCCGACTTTTCACTTTTAGGGATTGCAACACTTAACACAGTGAATAAACTTGTACCTTCAGGATCGCCATTAAAAGTAACTCCCGGAATATTAGTTCTTAAAGAATTAAGCATATAGTTTTTAAGGCCGGCTATATACTTGCTTTCAGATTCAAGATTTTCATAAGCAAGTTCCAGTGCTGAAGCAAAGCCTACAATACCATAAATATTTTCAGTACCTGCACGCATATTCCGCTCCTGCGAACCCCCGTGAATGAAAGGGTTTATCTTAACCGAATCTTTGATGTATAAAATTCCTGAACCCTTTGGCCCATGAAATTTATGTGCAGAACCTGTAATAAAATGTACAGGAGTATTATCAAGATCGAAGTTTAAATGACCAACGGTTTGAACAGTATCGGCATGATAAAATGCACCATATTTTTCACAAAGTTTGCCAACAGCGTTAATGTCTGTAAGGTTGCCAATTTCATTATTGGCATGCATCAATGATACAAGAGTTTTTTTATCGGAAGATGATAATAATCTTTCCAAATCTTCAAGGTCAACATGCCCATTTGGCAAAAGTTTTACATATTCCACTTCAACTTTAAAAGCTGAATTAAGATATTCCACTGTGTGCAAAACAGCGTGATGCTCAATTTTAGATGTGATGATTCTGGTACAACCAAGATCCCGGACTGCACATTTAATTGCGGTATTATTACTTTCGGTTCCACAACTTGTAAAAAATATTTGAGCAGGCCTTGTATTTAATAATGATGCTATTTTTTTTCTTGCAGATTCAACAGCAATACGGCTTTCACGCCCGTAAGAATATATTGATGAAGGATTTCCAAAACCCGTGGTTAAGTATGGCATCATTGCATTTAATACCTTTTCATCTAATGAAGTGGTTGCTGCATTGTCGAGATAAATCCTTTCAATCATAAAAAAAATTATTACATGGCTTCTTTAATATCCTTCATAAGCCTGTCTGCTATGTTGTTGGCAGTGGTTTCGAAATTACTTTCAGAATAAATACGGATAATAGGTTCTGTATTACTTGTTCTTAAATGAACCCAGTCGTTATTAAATTCAATTCTCAAACCATCAACAGTATTCAAAGGAAGGTTTTTATATTTATCCTTTATTTTATTGAAAACAGTTTCAACATTTATGTTTTTTTCCAGAGTTATTTTTTTCTTACTTATAAAATAATCCGGATAAGTATTTCTTAATTGTTTTGCACTTTTTTTACTTTTTGCCAAGTGCGATAAAAATAAACCGATACCGATTAATGCATCGCGACCGTAATGAAGATCGGGAATAATAATACCGCCATTACCTTCACCACCAACAATTGCGTTAACTTCCTTCATTTTATTTACCACATTCACTTCGCCAACGGCACTTGCAAAATATTCTCCTCCGTTTTTAATTGTAATATCTTTCAATGCCTGTGTTGATGAAAGGTTGCTCACTGTATTTCCTTTCTTTGTTTTGAGCATATAATCAGCCACAGCAACTAATGTGTATTCTTCTCCAAACATGGAGCCATCTTCGCACACAAAGCAAAGGCGGTCAACATCAGGGTCAACAGCTATACCCAAATCAGCTTTGAGGCGAACAACTTCGTTGCTTAATTCTGTTAGGTTTTCGGGAAGAGGTTCAGGATTATGCTTAAACTTTCCAGACATTTCTTCGTTTAAAATAACAACATTTTCTACACCAAGGGCTTTAAGCAAAGGCAGCACTGAAATAGCGCCGGTACTGTTAACAACATCAACAACAATTTTAAAATTTGCCTTTTCAATTGCCGATTTATCAACGAGTTTATATTTAACAACTTCATCAATGTGATATTTAATCATATCATTATTGGATGAAAATTTCCCTAATTTATCAACCGTTGCAAATTTAAACTTTCCGCCTTCGGCGATATTTAAAATTTTTGCACCATCTTCAGCGCTGATAAATTCTCCTTTGTTATTAAGTAATTTTAATGCATTCCATTCTTTAGGATTATGGCTTGCAGTAATTATAATTCCCCCGTCGCACTTAAGGTGTTTTACAGCCATTTCAACTGTTGGTGTAGTACTCAAGCCAAGATCAATAACATCAATACCTAACGAGCAAAGTGTAGATGCAACAAGGTTTTTCACAATTGCTCCGCTTATTCTTGCATCGCGGCCAATAACAACTTTATGTTTAGAAGAATTTTCAAGAAGCCAAATGCCATAAGCGGAAGTAAACTTAACTACATCCATAGGTGTAAGGTTATCTCCCTGTTCTCCACCAATCGTTCCTCTGATTCCTGAAATGCTTTTAATAAGTGACATTAAGACTTGTTTTTGCGAGCGCAAATATACAAAATGAACACCTTTTATTGCCATTGAAGTTTTCACATCTTACCTTTGAAGCATGAAAAATTGGTTTAAAAGCTGGTTTAACTCACCTTATTATCATTTATTATATTATAAACGCGATGACAATGAGGCCGCAGAGTTTATTTCAAAACTTATTGATTACCTGAACCCTGAGGCAGGCAGCCGTATGCTTGATGTAGCTTGCGGTAAAGGAAGGCATTCTCTGCAGCTTGCAGATAAAGGATTTGACGTTACAGGAATTGACCTTAGCGAGGAAAGCATAGAAGAGGCAAAACAAAATGAGAGAAGGAACCTGCATTTTTTCCGTCATGATATGCGCTATCCCTTTTGGTCGAATTATTTTAATTATGTTTTTAATTTTTTTACGAGTTTTGGTTACTTCGACAGTTCCCGCGAAAACAAAAGTGCATTAAGAACTATTTCAAAAGCTTTAAAGCCGGGAGGAATTTTTGTAATTGATTACCTGAATGTAAAGTATTCTGAAAAAAAGAATATTTCTCATGAACAAAAAAATATCGAAGGAATTATTTTCGATATCGAACGCAGCAGCGATAATAAAGCATTTTACAAAAAAATAAAAATCACTGACAGTTCCAAAAACTACAAAGAAGAATTTTATGAACGTGTTTCAAAATTTTCTCTTCAGGATTTAACAGCAATGCTTGAAGAGCAAAGTTTATCGAAATTCGAGGTTTTCGGCGATTATAATTTAAACCCTTATGATGAAAATAACTCGCCGCGTCTTATAATTTGCGCAAAAAAGTTATCGTGAAATATTTTTATTATTAATCAGCATCCATCTTGCCGTTTCATAAATTGCGGAGGTAAGTTCTGAAAGATGAGCTTTAATTGAATCTTCCGCTTTGCGGGAAATTGGCGGCAAATTATTACGGACCGGCACAAGTTCTTCCTTTTTTATTCTAAGGTTTTTTCTAAAAAAATAATCATTATTTACAATTCCAATCCAGCCTGCGGCATGATAAATAATAAATGCTGCATCTTCACTTTTTGTTGAATCTAGCAAATTCCTGCCAAGGGTTGTATTTAAAAAAGGCTCTTGTAAAAGGCCTGCAACAGTTGGTAATACATCAATTTGCGATACTGCTTCATGCCGTAACTGCGGCTTTAATAATTGGGGTGCATAAATTAAAAAGGGAACATGTTCTTCGCTTAGCCTCTGCTCATCCCAGGCTCTTGGATAAATTGCTGATGAATTTCCTTCTACTCCATGATCACCAACAAAAACAAAAATTGTGTTATCAAAATATTTTTCGTGCTTTGCCTTTTCAATAAAAGTTTTAAAGCAATAATCGGAATATGCAAATGCATTAAATTCTTCCTGCGATTCAAAGCCATACTTTTTTAAAGTATCCTCCGGAAAATATTTTATTTCAAATCCGGGAGAATTAACCGGAATGTTGTATGGCCTGTGATTGTTGGCTGTTTGTATAATTGCAAAAAAAGGTTTTTTTTCTTCTGCAATAATTTGATTTGCTTCAAGAAAAAGATCTTTATCGCTAATTCCCCAAACATTCAAAACCGGGGATTTATAACTTCCTTCTTCATAAATTTTTATTCCGGGAATATTTTTTATAAGCCCACCGAAATTATTAAAACGGCTTCTTCCGCCAATGAAATAATATTTGTTATAATCATGGAAATCTTCAATGATAGAGCGCTGATTAACCGACTCTTCATTTCGGGTTGAAAACCTGCCGAGCTGAACATCCGGAATACCGGTGATAATTGCAAATACACCTCTGGCAGTGCCGAAAGAAGGCGTAAAACAACGGTCGAAAAAAATACCGTTTTTACTAAGGTCATTAAAAAAAGGAGATGCATTCAAAGGATTACCGCTCATTGAACTTTTATACATACTAAAACTCTCACAAACAACTAAAACAATATTTGGCTGGCTTTCCAAAGCTTTGCTGCCCGGGTGATAAATTCTTGCGTATGGATTAGTGCCATTTGAGGGCGAATGTAAATTTAAAAATTCGGCAATTCTTTTATAATATTGATTTGCAAGAGTGTTATGTTCGGGTTGCCTGAACCGTAAAGTGGTAAAAAAATTTTGAAGAGGGTTTAATGCGAGGTTACTTTTAAAGGCATCATTCAACCCAAAAGCACGGTTGAAATTTAAAGGATAAATTGTAAAAAAGCCATACATAAACCAGCCCAAAATTAAAATTGCAGCTACATGCCATCTTCTTCTGAAATCAAATTTATGAGTAGAAATATTTTTACCTTCTATACCAACATGAATTCTTCTAAACATCCAAATCATCATTAAAACGGCCCCAATAAGCCCAATTAAAATCCATATCACCGGATAGCTTTGCCAAACCATTTGCAAACTCTCTTTCGGGTCTTCAGCAAATATCAATGCATCTGCATTAAGCCGTGCATTTACATAGGCAAACTGCCCAAAATCGGCCCCATAAAAAAACAATACAAGAAGTGTAATTATACCAAGATATGCTGTCCAGAATTTTTTCATTGAAGTACTGAAAAATGGAGAAAGCTTTGGTATAATTGCGAATATCGCGATAGGCATAAGTATAAATGAAATCCAACGTAGGTCATACTTTAAGCCAAGTGCAAAGGCAGGATATAAACTTAAAACGCTTATTCCTGATGGCTTAAAGGCAATAACAGTGGCTATTCTGAAACATGTAAACATGACCAGGTAAATAAAAAAAACTTTTATTAGCCATTGAATTGTTTTTGGCACTTTTGCCCTGATAAGAAATGTTGACATATTACACTGTAACTTCTTATTTATTTTTTATTGTTAAGCAATAAATATTTTGATGTTTGCCAAAAAGCATCTGTAAGGTTTTGCATATACATTTCACCATCATCCTTTTCTGCTTCATCTAAAGAAACAAATTTCGTTTCTCCTGAAAAATATTTAATAAAATAATTTGCATTGCTCACAACACCAATAGAGTTTTTATCCGGATCAGCAATAAATGCATAATGCAAATTCAGTGAAGAATCTAATAAATTCCTGCCTAATGTGGTATTAGTATGGTTTTGTCTGCATAATGAAGCAATCGTTGGTAAAATATCAATTTGAGAGCAAACATTTTTAATTGTTTTGCTTTTTAAAAATTTCTCACCATAAAATAATAAAGGAACATGCTCTGCAAGCAGATTGTATTTTGTGTAATTTTCAGGCATCAAACCTTTTGCATTTCCTGCAATTCCATGATCGCCTACAAATACAAACAATGTATTATTGTAGAAGGATGTTTTTGAAACTGCTTCCATAAATTTCTTAATGGAAAAATCCATGTATCTGAAAGCATTCAGTTCATCATTATTTTCATAACCGTTGTCATTCAATTCCTTTTCCGAGTAATTTTCAATTTTAAATTCTTTAAGGTCTTCTTCGGGAATTGTGTATGGGCGGTGGTTTCCGGCAGTTTGAATTACGGCAAAAAAAGGCTTTTTATTTTTCTCAAGAATTGAAGTGGCTTCCAAAAAAAGATTTTTATCGCTTATTCCCCAAACATCTTCCGACTTACTTTTAAAACTTCCTTCTTCATAAATTTTAATTCCTGCAATATTATTTGTAAGAAGGCCCCGGATATTTGCCCAGGTTGTACTTCCGCCAAGAAAATAAAATTTATCGTAATTTTTAAAATCATTAATTATTGTATGCTGATCAACTGCCAAAGGATTACGGCTTGCTGTTTTCGGCCTCTCAACATCAGGAATTCCCGTAATAGTTGCCCATACTCCTCTGGCGGTGCCGAACGATGGAGTAAAACAATGATTGAAAAATAGCCCCTTTGATGTAAGAGAATTAAAAAATGGCGAAGGATTTAAGGCATTACCGGCCATAGAACTTTTATACATGCTGTAACTTTCGCAAATAACCAGCACAACGTTAGGTGGATCGGAAAGGCTATCAGTGTACTCAAATTTCCTTGTAAAATTCAATTTTTTCTCATCAGCATTCGGAACATTTAAAAAGTTGCTCATCAATTTATAATAACTTTTTACTTTGGATATATCAATTGCTGAAGACCGGAATTTTAAAGTACTTAAGAAACTTTGAAAAGGATTAAGAGCAACTGCTGCTTTAAATTCATTGCCAAACCTGTATGCATCGCTCCACCGGAGCGGATATTGGCCTGCATTTCCGAATATAAAAAATGCGCAAATAAAAATAAAAACTATAACAGGCCACTTTCTTTTAAAGGAACAGTGAGATGATTTGAAAATAAATTTTAATGATAAATAAAAAAGAAAAACGAGTATTAATATAAGAAACAAAATTTTATATACAGGATATGATTCAGTCATCATTCCCATTGAAATCCTTGCATCTTCTGCGAAATTTAAAACGGAGGCATTTAAGCGTTGCTTTAAATAATCGTAATGATAGAAATCAGAAATATAAAAAATTAATGAAGCGAAAAATATAATGCACAGAAAAACATTCCAGAATTTTTTAGCACCTAAATGAATAAAGGGATTGAACAAATTGATTGAGGACACAAAAAATAAGAATAATCCCAGAATTGATACATACCTCAAATCGAACCGAAAGCCAAGTATAAATGCGCTTCCGGTAAACGGTAATTGTGGATTTTTATAAACATAAAAAAAAATAAGCCTGTAAATGAACATAAGCACCGTAAATAAAATCATAATGCTTACCGTCCATTTTAACCTTCTACACAAATTGGGGCTTAACGCCATATAACACTTTTTAGCGCAGCTAAATTAGATTAATTATTTTTACCTGAAATTAAGGAATGCATAAACTTATTGAAGCAGATCGGCATTTGTTCTATCTTATCAATGGTAAGTGGACAAATTCGTTTTTTGATTCTGTAATGCCTTTCCTCCGTGCACCGCACATGTGGGTTCCGTTATATATTTTTCTGATAATTTTTGTGCTTGTAAATTATAAATCCAACAGAATATGGTGGTTGGTGTTTTTTGGAGGCACGGCAATAATTTGTGATTTTATAAGCAGTGATATTATTAAAGAAAATATTTTTCGGCTAAGGCCTGTAAATGATGAAACACTTATTCCGGCAGCAAGATCGTTGCTTGCATATAAACCATCTAGTTCGGGCTTTACTTCATCTCATGCAGTAAACCATTTTGGCCTCGCCACATTTTTTTATTTTACACTAAAAGAAAGCATAGGCAAATGGGCAACATTATTTTTTGTTTGGGCTTTTCTGATTATTTATGCACAAGTTTATGTTGGCGTTCATTTCCCGTTAGATGTTTTGTGCGGCGCAATCCTTGGCATTCTTTTCGGATATTTGTCTTCAGGTTTCTATAATAAAAATTACGGTTTAGTAAAAACTATATGACAGAAGTTCTTATACTATTATTGCTTATTATTATTAATGGGCTTTTTGTAATGACAGAAATGGCGCTGGTGAGCGTTAGAAAAGCAAGGCTTGAAGCATTGAAAAATAAAGGCGATGCAAAGGCTGCAACAGCACTTAAACTTGCCGAACATCCTGAAACTTTCCTGTCAACATCTCAAATTGGCATAACTCTAATATCAATATTAACAGGTTTGTATTCCGGTGAAAAATTCAGTAAAAACCTTGAACCTGTTATACAGGATATTTCCTTTCTAAAAGATTATGCCCACACAATTTCAACTGTAATTGTGGTAGCAGTAGTTACTTTTGCATCAATAGTTTTAGGTGAACTTGTACCAAAAAGAATTGCACTTTTAAGGCCTGAAAAAATTTCAAAACTTGCGGCGGGGCCGATGAGATTTCTTTCAAAATTATCTTATCCTGTCACTTCATTATTATCGTGGGTAACAAGCATAATTTTTAAGTTGCTTAATATAAAACCACATTCGGATAATACCGTAACTGAAGAGGAAATTAAAGCTATGATAACCGAAGGCAGTGAAGTTGGAGAGATTGAAGAAGATGAAAAAGAAATAATTGAACGCGTTTTTCACTTAGGCGACAGAAGTATCACTTCTCTAATGACTCATCGAACGGATATTGTATGGCTTGATATTAATGATACGGTTGAAGATGTAAAAGCTCGTTTTGAACAAATTGTATTTTCTGCATTTCCGGTTTGCGATGGAAATATTGATGAAATAAAAGGTTTGGTTTATGTAAAAGACCTTCTAAAGGCAAACCCGGACACCAAACTTGAAAACCTTTTAAAACCGGGATTGTTCGTTCCTGAAAACAATAAAGCATATCAATTACTTGAAAAATTTAAAGCAACAAAAATCCATATTTGTTTCATTGTAAATGAATATGGCACTATGGAAGGAATGATTACTTTAAACGATATTTTAGAAGCTTTGGTTGGCGATGTTGCTCAGGCGGGCCAGGATGAATATGAAATTATTAAAAGAGATGACGGAACATTTTTAGTTGAAGCACAAATTCACTTCTATGATTTCCTTAGCTATTTCGATAAAGGCGACTGGTTAAATGGTGAGGATCAGGATTTTGATACCCTTGCAGGATTTGCACTGCATGAACTTGAACATATTCCTGTGGAAGGAGAAAAATTTGAATGGCGTGGTTTTAACTTTGAAATAATTGATATGGACGGGCAAAGGATTGATAAAATATTAGTTTCCATATCAGACGAATTGAAATCGGACATGGAATATGCTGAGGAGTGATTTAAAACCCCATTATAATTTTATTTTCCGGATTAACTAATCGTGCGCTTTTTCTTTTGCCATTAACAATTACGTGAACTATTCCTGATTGCTCTTCTTTATAATCATAAAGCAGGTTATTTAAAATTTCAATGGAGTTTATTTTTGAAATTCCCTTGCAAACAAAATAACTTCTAACAGCCTCTTCATCTTGTTCATATCCTAAAAATTCAATTTTTTTTAATTCACCGTTAATGTAAATATTTAAATGTTTGCTGATGTAATCAGATATGTATTTTGAATTATTTTTATTTTCACTTTTGTCAAGAATATCAATTTTTGTTTTATAATTATTTCTTAGTGTCTCTTCAAAATCATCTGAAAATATTTTAACGGATATTTCCAACGTTTGTGCCTTGGCGTTATGTTCAATTTCTGTTACTGTTACAAAAAATGGGTGTATCATCGCCGTAGGCGGAAGTAAAACAAAAGAAAATAAACACCTTAAGAGAATTAAAAACATGTTTTAAATTTACTGCCTTGCAAAATTAAAAATTCATGGAAGATTTTGGATTATATTTTAAAACCGGCTGGAGCCATATAATAAGTACGGAAGCAACAGACCATATTTTGTTCTTAATTGCCCTTGCAGCAGTTTACTCCTTCAGGCATATTTCGCGAGTTTTAATTTTGGTTACTGCATTTACAATCGGCCATTCTTTAACCTTAGCCTTAAGCGCCACAAATGTAATTAGTTTTAAAAGTGAAGTTGTAGAATTTTTAATTCCCGTTACTATTGTAATTACTGCCGCTTATAATATTTTCGGCAAAATAAATTTTCATTATAAAGTAAATTACATTCTGGCTTTGCTTTTTGGACTGGTACATGGTATGGGGTTCGCAAATACAATTAAATTTATGCTTGCAGAATCACAAAGCCTCACTATTCCTTTATTAAGCTTTAATTTAGGAATAGAGGCCGGCCAAATAGTTTTAGTGGCTTTAATACTTTTATTACAATATATTTTTGTAAGTAAATTTAAGATAAGTGAAAAATGGTGGGTTAACGGAATCTCAATTGTGCCTTTGGTTTGGGGATTTATTATGGCTGTTGAAAGATTAAATTTTGATTTATAATTCGTAACAGGATTTATATTTTTTACATATTAAACAATTATGAAAAATTTTTTGTTGCTTCTTTTTTTAGTGATTGCTCATTCATCAAATTCTCAGGATATAAAGAACAATCCGGGCAGTAATCACGGCAACCGTTTTGAACAATTGGGAACTATCTTGCCTACACCAAATGAATACCGTACTGCAAGTGGTGCACCCGGCAATAAGTACTGGCAACAAAGAGCGGATTATGTTATTTCTTGTGAAATAGATGAAGAAAAACGTATTCTTACCGGTAAAGAAAAAATTACATATACAAACAACAGCCCTGATGCACTTACATATTTGTGGTTACAACTTGATGAAAACGAGCACAGCGCTCAAAACAATGCAGGATATGAATTCAGTTCAACAATGCCTCTTTCCTTAACACCCGAAGATGTTGAAAGGATGAAAGGCAAAACCGACCGTTCTTACGGAGTAAATATCATTTCGGTAACAAATTCTGCAGGGCAGAAATTAAA
>JAFDXB010000095.1 GCA_018268175.1 Bacteroidota bacterium
GTTCGCCAAAATTTATAGGGCCATCCATAGCTTCCATTCCTTGTTGAATGAGCCAGTGTTTTGCATTGTCGAATAAGAGGTCGGCAGCGTTTTGATCATTAATACATTCAAAGAAACTTATTCCGCCAACAGGCATATCATCGCCTTTATTTCTATATTTTTTATTTGTAAAAGCAGCAATTCTTCCAATTAGTCTTTCATCTTTTTTCAAAACCCATCTAATGGTTTCGCCGCTGCGGTAAGTTTTGTTAAGTTTTTTATTGAAAACAGAAGTTACATCCTTATCTAAAGGTTGAATGAAATTTGGGTCATCTTTATAAATAACGCAGGGTACTTTCAGGAATTCTTCCTCAGTTTTTTTATCAGTAACAGGAATAAGTTCCATCGAAAAAATTTAGATGCTTAAACAACCATTATTTCTTTTTCTTTTGCGGCAAGAAGTTTTTCAACAGTAGAAGTATATTTATCGGTTATATCCTGAACTTCTTTTTCGGCGTTTTTGCAAATATCTTCACTAAGGCCATCTTTTTGAAGTTTCTTAATATTTTCTATTGCATCACGGCGTATATTCCTGATAGATACTTTTGCATGTTCGCCTTCGGTTCCGCAATTTTTAACCAGTTGTTTGCGTCTTTCTTCAGTAAGAGGTGGTAAAAAAAGCCTGATTACACTTCCATCATTTTGAGGGTTAATGCCCAAGTTCGACATCATAATAGCTTTTTCAATCGGCTGAATCATATTTTTTTCCCACGGTTGCAGAGTAATTGTTCTTGCATCAAGTGCAGAGATATTAGCAACCTGTGAAATTGGTGTTGGGTTTCCATAGTATTCAACCATAATTCCATCAAGCATTGAGGGGTTCGCCTTTCCTGCTCTTATCTTCATTAAATTTGATTCAAGATGATTTATAGCTTTACTCATTGATTCTGAAGTGTTCTTCAGAATTACATTTAAATCTTCTGCCATGATATTTGGTATAAATAGTTTGCAAATCTAAATAAACCTAACCAATTAAGTTAATCAACTTCAACCGGGTCGGAAGCAAACGAAAATATTTTGGAAGCTATAACGGGTTTTTCTTGTTTAATTATTTTTATGCGTGGCCGCGAACGTTGCCTCAGCAAGTAAACAAGAGAGGTAAGGCAAAGAGCTGTAAAAAGTAAAATTGCCAAAACTATTGTTTCACCGAGGTTACGTAAATAATAAGCGAGAACTATAAATCCGGCGTTAGCCGCCACGCAAATGAAAGTTATTTTTTTATGAGAAAAACCAAGGTCGAGCAAAAAGTGGTGAATGTGGTTTCTGTCGGGGCTAAAAGGAGAACGCCTGTCTAAAATTCTTAATCCAAATACACGCAGGGTATCGAATAAAGGAATCATTAAAATAGCGAAACCTATTGCCGGCGCTGAGTCTATAATAATTTTATTTTCCGCTAATCCGGCGGTATTAATAAATTTTATTACAAGAATAGAATTTACCATTCCCAGCAATAAAGAACCAGTATCGCCCATAAAAATTTTAGCGGGGTTAAAATTGTAAATAAGGAAACTTAATAAACTTCCGGCAAATGAAAATGCGAGCACAGAATACATTAAGTGGTTGCTGTAATAAAAATAAAGCCCAAAAACAAGCGTGGTTAAAAGGCCCAAACTTCCGGCGAGGCCGTCAATACCATCAATTAAATTAAAAGAATTAGTGATAACAACAATTGTAAGCAGGGAAAGTACAATACTGGCAATTTCGGGAAGCTGGTGAATGCCAAGGAAACCTTGCATATCAGTTATTTTTACACCGCCGAATTTTATTAAAATTATTGCTGCAATAATTTGGCCGATGAATTTTTTGCTTGCAGATAAAATTAAAATATCATCTTTTAAACCAAGGAAAAATATTACAACAGAAGCTGCTACAAAAAACTGCATTTCACCGGCATGGTTTGATGGAACGCCCATTAAAAATGCAATAATAAAACCGGCAAAAATGCCAAGGCCTCCCAGCGTTGGAATAACTACTTTATGAACTTTCCTTTCGTCGGGTTCATCGAATAATTTTTTATTTTTTGCAACTTGAATAATAACCGGAATGGCAAAAAAGGTGATTAGAAAAGCTAGCGCCGCACTAAGTAATATGTTATCCATGCGTATGGTTTAAAAACAAATCGATCCGTGCAAATGTATTAAAAAATTTTGCTATCTACGCGGTCGTAATTTAAATTTAATTGATTTTTTTTAGCACACAATTTTTTTATTTGTGATTTGCGGGCGGCTATTCGCAATTTTTATGCTAAAGTTTTAATTTTTCTTAGGTTTGCAAACAATTTTAAAATAATGACAATTAAAGAATTAGAAAATATTGCGGTTCAGGTAAGAAGAGATGTTGTAAGAATGGTGCATGGAGTACAAAGCGGTCATCCGGGAGGCTCTCTTGGTTGCACCGATTTTTTGGTGGCTTTATATTTTGAAATAATGCACCATAATCCTGATTTTAAAATGGATGGTATTGATGAAGATATTTTCTTTTTAAGTAACGGCCATATATCGCCTTTGTTTTACAGTGTATTGGCACGCTCAGGTTATTTTCCGGTGGAAGAACTTTCAACTTTCAGGAAAATAAACAGCCGCTTACAGGGGCATCCTACAACGCATGAACACCTTCCGGGAGTTAGGATTGCTTCGGGTTCTCTTGGCCAGGGGTTAAGCGTTGCAGCCGGGGCTGCATTGAGTAAGAAATTAAATAATGACAATAAAATTGTTTTCGCACTTTGTGGTGATGGCGAATTAGATGAAGGCCAAAATTGGGAAGCAATAATGTTTGCAGCTCATAAAAAAATTGACAACCTTATTGCAACAGTAGATTATAACGGACAGCAAATTGACGGCCCAACAGCAAAAGTTATGGATCTGGGAAATCTTAAAGCCAAATTTGAATCTTTCGGATGGACGGTAACCGAAATGAATGGCAATATTATGGCTGATGTAGTAGATGGTTTAAAAAATGCAAAAGCACTTTGCGGCAACGGAAAACCTGTAGCAATATTAATGAAAACAGGCATGGGGCACGGTGTAGATTTTATGATGGGGAGCCACGAATGGCACGGCATTGCGCCAAATGATGAGCAACTTCAAAAGGCTTTAGACCAACTTAAATGTGAACTGAAAGATTATTAGTTATTTTTTGAGGCACTGTATGCAGGAAATATGGCGGCCAAAATGCTAATTGAAATTGCGGTAATAGCAACAAGCACAAAATCTGTCCACAACATTTTTACCGGAAAATAATCTATTAGAAATGATCCGCCCTGCATTGGGATAAGGTGAAAATTTAATTGCAGGATACAAATAATCGCGGCAAGGCAAATACCTATTCCGCCGCCTATTACTCCCAAAAGTATTCCTTCTGAAAGAAATATTTTTCTGATTAGGTTTTGTGAAGCACCCATTGCAGATAAAATCGAAATATCTCTTTTCTTTTCTAAAACAAGCATTGTTAATGAACTTATCATATTAAATGCTGCAACAATTAAAATAAGTGTTAGAACTGCGAATATTGCCCATTTTTCCAGTTGCATTGTACTGTAGAGGTTGGCGTTTTGTTCATACTTAGTTTGCACCAAATATCTGTTGCCAAGAATTTTTTGTAAATCGGCTTTTACTGACTCAGGTTTAATTCCATTTTTAAGTGAAATGCTAAGTGAACTATATTCATCATCTTTAAAACCTAACTGTTGTTTTACAAAACCAATGTTTGTTATTGCAAATTGGTTATCAAAATCTTGTTGCACAGAAAAAACACCTGCCGGTTGAATCAACCCTTCACTAAGTGATTCAAGAGGATCGGAGCTTTGAACATTATTTTTTGGTAAAATAACAATGATGGGATCGGTATTAAAAAGTGGGTTCAAAGAAATGCCTGTAGCATTTTGAATTCCGGAACCCATAATCATCAAAGGTTTATCTGTGTCGCCGGTTTCGTAAGTGCCACGGGTAATTTTTTCAGAAAGATGACTTATAAAGTTATAGTTAGAATCAACACCTTTTAAATAAATTACTGTTTGATTTTCTCCATTTCTAAGCAAAGCTTTTTCTTCTGCTATAGCAGAAATTTTAGAAATGTAGCTAAGATTTTTGAGCTCATTAATTTTTTGGCCGGAAAGGAAAAATGTTTTGCCTGACGCAGGCGATATTTTTATATCAGAATAAAAAGTTGTGTAAAGAGATTTTACAAGATCTTCAAAACCATTAAAGACGCTTAATACAAGAATCTGACAACATGTTGCAAAGGCAATTACAGCGGTAGTTACCCAGGCAATAATGTTTATAGCGTTTGCACTTTTTTTTGCTCTGAAATAGCGCCAGGCAAACTTTAATATCATTTCTGATCTGTTTCGTTATTTTTCAATTCACGAAATAAGGTTTCCATTTTATCGGCATATTCCAACGAATCATCAATGTAATAATTGAGGACCGGCATAGTTCTTAATTGATGGCGGATGCTTGAAGTCAGCATTTTTTTTATTTCCCAGTTTTTATCTAAAATAAATTTTAATGTTCCTTCCTGATCTTTAATATTAAAAAAGCTTAAATAAATTTTTGCTTCATGCAGGTCGGGAGTAATTTTTACTGAAGCAATAGATACCATTCCACCACCTAACATTGTTAAACCAAGTTTTTGAAAAATGTTATTTAATTCTTTTTCTAAAACAGATGCAACTTGTTTTTGTCTTTTTCCTTCCAACATAATCGTTAAGTTAAGGTGTAAAATTACTTACTTTGTGGCGTTTTATTAGTTAAATAAGCAAATGAAGAGTTTAAGAACGATTTTCAGATATATAGGAAAGTACCCAAAATTGGTTTCCGCATATCTGGTTTTTAATATACTCTCTGCAATTTTCAGTGTTTTTTCACTTGGCTTATTAAGCCCGTTTCTTATGCTCATCTTCAAGCAGGGCGATAGTTTTAAAGATATTTCAGGGAAGAACAGTTTAAATCCGGTAAATCTTCTGAAAGAATGGCTGTACGAACTTATAAATTCTCCGGGAGGGAATATAAAAGCATTATTTATAATTTGCCTGATAATTTTCGGTTCAATAATATTAAAGACTTTATTCGCTTATTTGAGCACTTATTTTTTAAATCCCATTAGAAACAGGATTTTAAATGATATGCGTATGGGCATGTATAATAAAATTCTGATGTTGCCTGTTGGATATTTTACAGAGCAAAGAAAAGGGGATATAATGAGTAAACTTTCAAATGATTTAAATGATGTAGAAGGCTCAACAATAAGCGTTTTGGAAAGTACATTAAGAGAACCGATAACAATATTATTATCTCTTATTTACTTAGTTATCTTAAGTCCGGAGCTTACACTTTTTCTTTTAGTTTTTTTACCTGTTTCGGGTTTTATTTTGGGAAGATTAGGCAGATCATTAAAGAAGGAAAATAAAGATGTTTTACAACAATTCGGGTCTATTTTTTCTTTTATTGAAGAAACCTTAGGAGGTATAAGAATTATAAAAGCCTTTAACGCCGAAAAAAAGTTATCGAAAAAGTTTGAAGATGAAAATGAATCTTTTTTTGTTTTAAAAACAAAAGCAAACAGAAGAAGAGACCTTGCTTCTCCGGTATCGGAGGCACTTGGAGTTACAACAGTTTTATGCATTCTTTATTATGGAGGGCGCCTGGTATTAAGCGGTGATAGCGGTTTTTCTTTAAATGCCGGCGATTTTCTTGCCTATATTGCAATATTCTCACAATTAATTCAGCCGCTAAAGGCTTTGTCAAATGCTTCATATAATATTCAGCGAGGAGCTGCAAGTATTGAAAGAATAGAAGGATTGATAAATGAAAATGTTTCAATAAAAGACCCTGAAAATCCAAAGGAGCTAAAAGATTTTTCAGATAGTATAGAATTGAAGAATGTATCTTTTAAATACCAGGATATATATGTACTTCAAAATATAAACTTAACACTGCGTAAGGGAGAAACAGTGGCGCTTGTGGGATCAAGCGGCAGCGGTAAAAGCACGCTGGCAGATATGTTACCGCGGTTTATAGACCCCAATGAAGGCGAGGTTTTAATTGATGGTGTAAATATCAAAGAATATTCGTTAACATCAATCCGGCATCAGATGGGGATTGTGTCGCAGGAGCCAATACTATTCAATACATCAATAGCTGAAAATATTGCGCTTGCAAAAGAAAATGCTACCCGTGAGGAAATTGAGAGGGCTGCCGAAATTGCTAATGCATCTGCATTTATTAAAAGTAAAGAAGAGGGGCTTGATACAAATATCGGCGACCGCGGCCTAAAGTTAAGTGGTGGTGAAAGACAACGTGTTACCATTGCAAGAGCAGTTTTAAAAAATCCGCCAATTCTTATTTTAGATGAAGCAACTTCTTCTTTGGATACACAAAGTGAAAGGCTTGTGCAGGATGCAGTGAATAATTTAATGAACAACAGAACATCATTGGTTATAGCACACCGATTAAGCACAGTGCGGCATGCGGACGAAATAATAGTTCTTGAAAAAGGAAAAATAGTTGAACGTGGGAACCATAATACTTTAATGGCGCTTAACGGAATGTACAAAAAGCTTATAGATATGCAGGAAGTGAAGTGAGATAGAGTTAATGTTTTTTTTATTCTTTCTCCACCAAATACAGCCAATAATTTAAGTATGGCAGAATTTCATTTTGTTTTACAAACTTAAATATTAAATCGCCGCCGGCGGTGTGTAAATAAATATGCAAAACACCGGCTTGTCGGTGCCAGAAATATTGTTTTACAGAAATCGCTTGTATAGCCTTCGGCTGAATGAAAGTGCGGGTTTCATTAAATACACCGGCATATTTAACTATTATATTTTCTCCAATTCCAAGCTTATAATTTTTATAATCAAATAGAAGAATTGCTGTAACAGAAATAATATATATAATAATGAGTGCCGCGAAATAATTAATTGGATACACCAGTTGATTTATAAAGATGAATACTAATGTTGGAACAATAACATACTTTATAATATTGGATGAAAAGCGATATTTTGAAGCGTTTAATATAGCATCTATATTTAAACCATGATTGAAAAAATCCTGTAATAGAAACTGTCCGTTTTGAGAAGTCATTGCAGGAACATGAATTGTGGCCTTTGTGTCTTTTAAATAGTTGGATGAAAACTGCCTTATATACATTTTACAGAGATTGATTTTTTTCTGAATGATATTTTGGCTGATGATAACTAACTGAATTTTTGATTTTGTAGTTACGGTATCTTTCCTGTTAAATAAACCGTATGAGAATGAATAAGCTTTATTTGCAATTGCAATGGTATAATCAAAATAAACTATTAAAACTCTTAAAAAATTAAATATAAAAACTGCAATAAAGGGAATTATGACAGCAGATATTAGGATATGATTTTTTCCTTTGTTAATCAGGAAGTCAATCAGCTGATCATCCTTATCAATTATATTCTTTGCATTTGTATAAAGTGCCAGGAGGAAAATGATTACAATCCATAAACTTTTGAAAAAGCCTGATGACAAGGCATATATTAAAAGCTGTTGAACCGAAACTTTTATAAAAGAAGCCTGTTCAGTTTCTGCAGTTGATTCTACCTTTTTTTCAAGGAGAATGGTTTTAATTTCCATTGCAACATTATGAGAAACTGCATTTATTTTTACTTCTTTTTCAATACCGCCGGCAGTTTCAATCTCAACTTCATAAACATTTAAAATCCTTTGTATAAAGGATTGGTTAATATTTACCTGCTGAATTTTTTCGGGTAAAATTGAAACTTTTTTTTTGCTGAAAACGCCACGTTTTAAAATAAATGAACCATCATCTTCCACACAAAAAAGAAAGTTTCTATAATACAAAAAGCCATAAATAACTATTAAAGCAACCAATAGAATTATGGCAGTTATAAGAATACCAAGATTTACATTTTTTATTTTCACAAAAGCCAAAATCAACAACGGCCAAAATTGGCGCAGAGTTTTTTGCCCCGCATAAATTATTTCAATTATAACTCCAATTGAAGATTGCCTCTGAGGTGAATTAAGCACTACTTTATTCCAATTTTATTTATAATTAATTCGCGAAATTTTTCAGCGTCTTCTTTTGTTATTCCTGATAATTTTAAATCGGTAAGCCCACTTCCTGCAGTAAATATTTGAAGTTGAGCAAGACCAAACATTCTTAAAAATACTCCTTCATTTATAGCAATATGCTGAATTCGGTTTAAAGGAATTACTGTAGTTAATCTTGATAAAATGCCGTGCTTATACATAATATCTTGGGTTCGTATTGCATAACTCCTGTTGTTAAAAGATATAATTATGAGGAGTATATAGGCTGCAAAAATTAAGCACACAATTAATAATGAAATGAATCGGTATTGTTTTAATTGTTCAACAACATTTGTAAGTATAACAATTATTGAAATGAGAATTATAAACGTTACAAAACTGCTTAAAATTAAAACCCACAGCAATTTTTTATTCACTTTATGTGTTGCAACATTTTGGAGTTGAGGTAAACTGTTAACATCAACCGGCAGGTTGGTAAAATTTGCATTATTTGTTTCTTGCTGCATATTGTAATTCTAATAAAATTAGGAAATTTATATTGCTATTTACAACCGGAATAGTTTACGAATTAAATCCATTGAAATTACCGCAACAGTATATACAGAGCCTTACATGAAATGAGTCCGAATATTTATAATGTTATAAATAGGAATAATTATCAATAAGGTTGGAAACCTTTTTTTTAATATAGGCATGCGTGCGCCTTTGGCGGAATTTCAGGCAGTTTATTTTAAATAAAAAAGAGGCTAAAAGCCTCTTTTTATATTAACGTTGTTTACTCATTTTAGCTTCAATGCTTAGAGTAGCATGAGGAACGGCCCTCAGCCTTGCCTTATCAATAAGTTTTCCGGTTTCGCGGCATATACCATAAGTTTTGTTTTCAATTCTCATGATAGCTTTTTCAAGGTGGTCTATAAAACTTACCTGACGGCTGGCCATTTGGCTAAGTTGTTCTCTTTCCATACTAAGAGAACCGTCTTCCATTGTCATATAACGGTTTTCGCTTTCATCACCTCCGGTTTCATCCTTGCGGGAAATTAATCCTTGCAGGTAATTCCATTCTTTCTTAGCAGATTCAAGTTTGCGGTTAATTAACTCTCTAAATTCCATTAATTCAGCATCAGAATATCTCACAATTGGTTCAGCGTGGCTGGTTGCCGGCTGATCTAAAATTGAACGTGTAAAATCAGGTTCGAAAGGCCGGCTGGTTTTTGTTTTTATTTTAGGAAGTACCACCGGTTTTGCCGGAATAACTTTTATATCCTTTATATTTTTCGGAACTACTTTTCTAACAGGCTTAATTTCTTCTGCTTTAACTTTTTTAGTGGTTTTTGTTTGTTTTGCCATTTCAACAGGTTGTGGTTTTTTTGGAGCCACTTTTTTAGAATTAAGGGCAACCACTTTTTTTGCCGGAACGGCGGCTTTGGCCGGTGCTTTTGTTTTTACTTTAGGTAATGGTTTAGCCGGAGTTTTAGATACGGCTTTTTTAGGTGTTGCTTTGGCAACGGGTTTTGCCTTTGTTCCCTGCTTTTTAGCGGCTGCTTTAACAGGTTTTGTAACTTTAGTTTCTTTAGATTTAGCAGGTTTTGCAACAGATTTAGCAATTGTTGCGGTTTTTTTTGCCGCTTTATTAGCTGCGGCCTTTTTTACTGCTGCTTTCTTAGCAGGAGCCTTCTTTGGAGCTGCTTTTTTACTGGTTGCCATCGCTGTTGCTATTTTTTTGTATGTTAACGTTTAATAGGGCACTGTTCACCTCAATTGTTTCTCCGTTGTTTAAATCGGCAACAAACTCAAGCGAAACAGCCAAAATTTCCGTGCAAATATAGTCTTTATATTGCAAAATACTTGATTCTAAAATTTCATTTGATTGAATTTTCACATCTATTTTGTCAGTAAGCTCAAATTGCTTTTCCTTCCTTAATGTTTGCACACGATTTATAAATTCACGGGCGTTACCTTCATTTTGTAAATCTTTTGAAATTGTTATATCTAATGCAACTGTTATGCTTCCGTTTGAAGCAATTTCATAGCCGGGAATTTCATCTGTAGATACTTCAATATCTTCAGGCCGAAGCAAAATTGATTCATTTTCTATTTTAAGTTCATAGCCGCCATTGTTTACCTGTTCTATCTCTTCATTCCTAAACATGGCAATTGCATCTGCGGCTTTTTTCATTCTTGGCCCCAATACTTTACCTAGTGTTTTATAATTTGCTTTAGCCCTTCTTTTAATAAATGAATTGCCGGCTTCAATTATTTGAATTTCTTTAATATTTGTTTCAGCTTTTAAAATATTTTCAATTAATTGAATTCTTTCGCTCATTTTTTTATCAATTGCAGGAATTATTACTTTTTGAAGTGGCTGACGAACTTTTATGTTCACTTTTTTTCTTAAAGATAAAATAAGAGAAGAGGTGCGTTGGGCAAGTTCCATTCTTGCCTCAAGCTCTTCGTTAATGATAGAACGGTCTTCTCTTGGATAATCAACATGATGAACAGATTCAGCCTTATATCTTCCTGTAATTGAATTTAAATTGTTAAACAACCAGTCAGCAAAAAATGGAGCAACCGGAGCAATCAGGGCAGACAATTTTTCTAAAATTTCGTAAAGTGTTTGGTAAGCGGAAATTTTATCTTCATTATACGAACCTTTCCAAAATCGCCTGCGGCACAATCTTACATACCAATTACTTAATTTATTATCAACAAATTCTTCTATAAGCCTGCCGGCTTGAGTTGGTTCATAATTATCAAGCGATTGTACAACTTCTAATATTAAAGTATTCATAGAAGAAAGAATCCACCGGTCCATTTCGGGCCTTTTTTCGAGTGGAATGCTTTCTTCAGAAAATTTAAAACCATCAACATTTGCATACAATACAAAAAACTGATATGTATTATAAAGAGTTCCAAAAAATTTCCGTTGAACTTCCTTAATTCCTTCTTCATCAAATTTTAGGCTGTCCCAAGGTGAAGCATTTGTAATAAGGTACCATCTGGTGGCATCTGCGCCGTATTTATTTATAATTTCAAAAGGGTCAACAACATTTCCGAGCCTTTTGCTCATTTTGTTACCGTTTTTATCTAATACCAGGCCATTGCTTACAACGGTTTTGTATGCAACACTATCGAAAAGTAAAACTGCCAGAGCGTGTAATGTATAAAACCAACCACGTGTTTGGTCAACGCCTTCGGCGATAAAATCAGCAGGGAAGTTGTCTTTAAAAGTTTCAGTGTTTTCAAAGGGGAAATGCCATTGGGCATAAGGCATAGCTCCACTGTCGAACCAAACATCCACAAGGTCAGGCACTCTTTTCATTGGCTTCCCCGAAGGGCTTGCAAGAATAATTTCATCTACAAATGGCTTATGAAGATCATTTACTCCGTCTTTAAATTTCTCATTGATATTATCACCCAAAATTGCCCTTGCTTCACTAATTTCTTTGTTTAATTCTGCAATGCTGCCTATACAAATTTGTTCGTCGCCATCCTCTGTTTTCCAGATAGGTAAAGGTGTTCCCCAAAAGCGGCTACGGCTGAGGTTCCAGTCAACCATATTTTCCAGCCAGTTACCAAAACGGCCCGTTCCGGTAGATGCCGGCTTCCAGTTTATTTGCTTATTAAGCTCCACCATCCTGTCTTTCACAGCGGTTGTTTTAATAAACCAGGCTTTAAGCGGGTAATATATTATAGGTTTATCTGTTCGCCAGCAATGAGGATAGTTATGTTCATATTTTTCAACTTTAAAAGCTTTATTTTCTTTTTTCAGTTTAATTGATATATCAACATTTACATCTGTATAATCTTTTTCGTCCTTGTAATTTTTTACATATCTGTTACTGAATTCACCCACACCTTCCACAAATTTCCCTTCCTTGTCAACAAGTGTAATAATTCCAAGGTTATTTTTTTTACCAACTTTATAATCATCTGCGCCAAAGGCAGGAGCAGTATGCACTATTCCGGTACCATCTTCTGTTGTAACAAAATCGCCTGTAATAATCTTGTAAGGTTCGGCCTCAGGAGTTATTTCTTTAATAGCTTCAAGTGAATTTGCCTCAAATTCCAAAATCGGCTCGTACCTTATCCCTTCTATCTTTGAGCCCTTAAAAGTGTCAATTAATTTCCAGGGTATAAGTTTGTCTCCATCTTTATATTCTTCAAGATTAACATTTAAGCCTTCTTGTTTAAAATATTTCGGTAATAATGCTTCTGCAAGAACAACATAATTAGGCTGAAAGGTATAAGGGTTGTACGTTTTAACCAATGCGTAAGTGATATCTTTACCTACGGTAAGACCTAAATTTGATGGAAGTGTCCAGGGAGTTGTTGTCCATGCAAGAAAATATATGTCGTTATTACCTGATTTTTCAAAAAGGAAATTTGAAGATTCATTTTTAACAGCCTTAAACATTGCAACTGCACTTACGTCTTTAACATCTTTGTAAGTACCCGGCTGATTAAGTTCATGAGAAGAAAGGCCGGTGCCGGCAGCCGGTGAATAAGGTTGAATGCTAACACTTTCGTATAAAAATCCTTTGTTATAAAGTTCTTTAAGGCACCACCATAAACTTTCAACATAGTTGTTTTCGAAAGTAACGTACGGATTTTCGAGGTCAACCCAATAACCTATTTTTTTTGTTATTTCATCCCATTTGTCTTTATACCTCATTACAACTTCCCTACATTTCTTATTATAATCTTCAACTGAGATTTTTTTTCCGATATCTTCTTTGCTAATTCCAAGTTCTTTTTCCACTCCAAGCTCAACCGGAAGGCCATGGGTGTCCCACCCACCTTTTCGCTTCACTTGAAATCCGCTCATAGTTTTATAGCGGCAAACCAGGTCTTTCAGCGTTCTTGAGATAACATGATGAATGCCCGGCATTCCATTGGCACTCGGTGGCCCTTCATAAAAAACAAATGGAGGGAAACCTTTTCTGAGGCTTATGCTTTGCTCAAAAGTGTTGTGGTCTTGCCATTTAGCAAGAATTTCATTTCCAATTTGTGGTAATTGAAGTTGCTGATATTCTTTATATTTTGAAGACATAATTTCCTTGATAAATTAAGGGTGCAAAGGTATAAATTTCGCTTTTAAGGAATTTAATAAAAATTGAGTGGTAGTTTTCCCGAAATTATTAACATTAACGTTCTTTGGCATTATTATGGCTAATGTAACGGAAATAGTTATTAAAACATTTTGAAATATATTCTCAAATTTTTGCTGGTTTAGGGTTTTATTAGGGTAAACGGGAGTATTCATGCTCCCGTTCTTTTAAAA
>JAFDXB010000096.1 GCA_018268175.1 Bacteroidota bacterium
AGCAAACAGATTTAAGCCTGTTGTAAAATATATGGGCCCTTTTAAATTAAACAAAGGCGTGAAAGCAAATCACTCTTTTATTTTACCTCAATATATTGGAAGAGTACGTGCAATGGTTGTTGCTGCCGCAGATAATGCTTATGGAAGTACTGAAAAATCTATAGAGGTTAAAAAACCTTTGATGATTTTAGGAACAGCTCCAAGAGTTTTAGGACCAGGTGAAATTGTAAGAATTCCTGTTTCTGTTTTTGCTTTAGACAATAAAATTAAAAATGTAAATCTTGAAATAAAATCAAACAAACTGATAGAAGTTTTAGGATCGAATAAACAATCTATGGCTTTTGAAAATCAAGGTGAGCAACTTGCTTATTTCGATTTAAAAATCAAAAGCGAAACCGGCATTGCAAAAATTAAAATCTCCGCTGTAGCGGGAAATGAAAAAGCTGATTATGATGTTGAGCTCGATATAAGAAACCCAAATCCTCCTGTAACAAATGTTGTTTCAAGAAATTTGAATGCAGGTGAAAAATGGAATGATGTTGCAAAAGCAATTGGTAGCGCTTCCACAGCTACTGCCATACTCGAACTTTCTTCAATTCCTGCAATTAATCTTGAGAAGAGATTGGATTTTTTAATCAATTATCCTCATGGTTGTATTGAACAAATTACGTCCGGTGCATTCCCTCAATTATACTTAAGTGCTTTGACAAAATTATCAGATCGTCGCGATGCTTTAGTACAGAAAAATGTTAAGGGTGTTATAGCATCAATACAAAATTATCAAACATCTGATGGAGGTTTTAGTTATTGGCCGGGCCAGAATTCATCTGATGAATGGGGAACAAATTATGCCGGTCATTTTTTATTGGAAGCACAACAAAAAGGATTTAATGTAAGTTCTGAATTATTACAACAATGGAAAAGCTTTCAGGGAACAAAGGCCAGAAACTGGGCTCCTTCCACAAATAATTTTTATGGAAGTGATCTCACACAAGCGTACAGACTTTATTTATTAGCATTAGCTAAAGCCCCTGACCTTGGGGCTATGAACAGATTGAAAGCATTTAAATATCTATCGCCGCAGGCAAAATGGCGGTTGGCTGCAGCCTACGTGTTGGTTGAACAAAAACAAGTTGCTTCACAATTAGTTGCAGGATTGCCTTTAACTTTTAAAACAGATAAAAATATTAATTATACCTATGGTTCAGATTTGCGTGATGAAGCTATGGTTCTTGAAACATTAACTCTGATGGACAGACGAAAGGAGGGTGAAAATCTGTTAAATTCCATAGCTGCACAACTTTCCGGCGACAACTGGTACAGTACACAAACTACAGCTTACTCACTTCTTGCAATATCAAAGTATTGCTCAGCCTCAACTTCAAAACCAAAAATAGAGGCAAAGGCATTATTAAATGGAAAATCGGTTGATATCAACACTAATGAATTTATTTATCAATCAGAAATAAACATCACTTCAGGTACATCTAATTTTTCCGTTTCAAATTCCGGAAACGGTGTTTTGTTTGCGCGGCTGATAACAAACGGTCAGCCTATTTCCGGTGAAGAACTTCATGTTACTGAAAATCCTTCTGTTTTAAAATTGTCAGTGTCATATATTAATAAGGAAATGAAACCAATAGATGTTTCGAAATTGGTTCAGGGAACGGACTTCATTGCAAAAGTTACAATAGCTAATCCGGGCTTCCGTGGAGATTACGACCGTATGGCGCTTACTCAAATTTTCCCATCAGGCTGGGAAATAATAAATACCAGAATGCAGGAAGGCGAAGGGGCATTTAAATCTTCGTCGTTTGATTATCAAGATATTCGCGATGATAGGGTTTATACATATTTTGGGTTGGCACCTTCACAAACTAATACGTATTACATACAATTGAATGCTTCTTATTTAGGAAAGTTTTTTATGCCCGGAACTTATGCAACTGAAATGTATGACAATACTATCAGTGCCGGCATTAATGGTAAATGGATTGAAGTAGTAAAGGAATAGGCCAATGAGGAAACTGAGCAGGATACGTATTGCAGTATTGCTTTTTTGCGCCGGTTTTACCATCTGGTTTTGGTTTTGCCTGCCGCGAAAACTATTTAATGATCCTGCAAGCTTTGTAATAGAAGATTCAAAAGGTAATTTATTAAATGCTTCAATTGCTGCGGATGGCCAATGGCGCTTTTCTGATTACACAGATGTACCTGAAAAATTTAAAAAGTGCATTGTAACCTTTGAGGACAAGCGTTTTAAATGGCATCCCGGTGTTGACCCATTCGCCATTGGCAGAGCTATTATTGCTAATTTGCGCGGAAAACCAACGCAGGGTGGAAGCACAATTACAATGCAGATTATCAGGCTTAGCAGGAAAAATAATCAAAGAAATATTTTTAATAAAATCATTGAAAGTATTCAGGCATTACGTCTTGAAATTAAATATTCCAAAGATAAAATCTTAAGCCTGTATGCTTCCCATGCACCTTTTGGTGGTAATGTAGTTGGCTTGGAGGCAGCCTCCTGGCGATATTACGGCCGCAAATCTGAAAGCCTTAGCTGGGGTGAAATGGCTGCTCTTGCTGTACTCCCCAATTCTCCTGCCCTGGTGCATCCTGGGAGAAACAGTAAAATACTAAAAAGGAAAAGAGACTTTTTATTGGATAAACTCAAGAATGAAGGTATTATTGATTCAACTACCGCAGAACTTTCCAAACTTGAACCATTACCTTCAAAGCCTTTTTCTTTACCTGAAATTGCTCCTCATCTATTGCAACGTTTCAGAAATGATTTTGTAAAAGGTAAATTCAAATCTTCTTATCTTAAAACGTCTGTTGATATACGTTTACAATCTACGGTTGCAGATATTCTGCAGAGCAGGCAAAATTATTTGCGCTCAAATAGTATCAATAATTCCTGTGCATTAGTACTTGATGTTAAAACGGGTAAAGCGCTTGCTTATGTGGGAAATGTTTATGATCCTAAACTTCCTCAATTTGAAACTTCGGTTGATGTAATTAAGGCTCCACGTAGTCCCGGCAGTGCATTAAAGCCGGTATTATATTCCCTGGCAATGAGTGAAGGCTTGATTTTGCCTCACTCTTTACTTCCTGATATTCCTACACAAATTGGCGGCTACAGCCCACAAAATTTTGATCAATCTTTTGATGGTGCAGTTCCTGCTTCTTTAGCATTATCAAGGTCGTTAAATATTCCTGCAGTAAAACTATTGCAACAATATAAATACTCCAGGTTTTATGATGCATTAAAGCAATTTGGAATAACTACTTTAAATAAACCTGCAGATCATTACGGCCTTTCAATAATTTTGGGTGGAAGTGAAGTTACCATGTGGGATATGGCAGGTATGTATGCATCAATGGCCAGATCTCTGCTTCATTCAAAAGTTAATAATGGAGAAGTAAGATCTTCTGATTTTTTTGCTCCCATTTATAGTAATGAAAACAAAAGAAACTACAAAGCGTTTTCAACATTCAGCAATTTAGATCCTGTTTCTATTTATTATGCTTTTGAGGCAATGAAAGATGTTATGCGGCCGGGGGAAGAAGGTTTGTGGCAGCAATTTAATTCTTCACAAAAAATTGCATGGAAAACCGGGACCAGCTTCGGTTTTCGTGATGCGTGGGCTGTTGGCATTACTCCAAAATATGTTGTTGCAGTTTGGGTGGGCAACACTACAGGCGAGGGTAGGGCCGGACTTGTTGGTATTCAGGCCGCGGCACCGATAATGTTTGATATTTTTAAGAAATTACCATCATCCGGTTGGTTTGAATTCTCTGTAAAAAATGCAGTAAAAATTGCTGTTTGCAGGGAAAGCGGATTCCGAGCGACCGCTGATTGTCCTCAGGCAGATTCATTATTTGCTTCACCAAATGCTGTTAGGTCGCCTCTTTGCACATATCATAAAATTATTCATTTAGACAGAACCAAAACCTTCAGAGCAAATGAAAATTGTGAATCACCTTCCTTTATTCAAAACGTTAGTTGGTTTGTTTTGCCTCCTGCTATGGAATTTTATTATCGTCTTAAAAACCCTTCCTATAAAGAACTTCCGCCCTTTAAAGCCGGTTGCAGAGATGCGGATTTAAAATCAATTGATTTAATATATCCTACTCCGGAAGCTAGGATTTATGTGCCTTTTGAAATTTCCGGCAATAAAGGCAATGTTATTTTCAAAGCAGTTCACCGTAAAAGTAATGCTAAATTATTTTGGACGCTTGACAATAACTATTTGGGAGAGACGTTGGGAATTCATCAAATAAGCATAAACCCATCTTCAGGCCGTCATACGCTTGTAGTTGTTGATGAAAACGGAGAAAGTATTAGGAGGGGTTTTACAATTGTTTCGTCGGACAACAAATAAAAAAAGGCTGTTCAGGAAAACCACAGTTTCGAAAAGAACAGATCGTAAATTAATAATTTTGGATTTTTGATTTCTTGATTTTGGATTTTTGATTCAATTTTCAATCTAAAATCGTAAATCTAAAATCTAAAATCGTAAATCGTCAATCTAAAATCGTCAATCACACAATCTAAAATCTAAAATCGTAA
>JAFDXB010000097.1 GCA_018268175.1 Bacteroidota bacterium
TACACGCATGTTCAAAAACATGGCGAGGTTTGCCCTGCAAATTGGGAAGAAGGAAAAGACGCCATGAAAGCTACTCGCAAAGGAACTGCTGAATATTTAACTGCTCACTAAAAAAAAGAATATGTTGATAGAATTAGAAAAAGATAATCTTCAGGATATAATAAATGACAATGATAAAGTTGTGGTACAGTTTTCTGCCGGATGGTGTGGCAATTGCCGAATAATGAAGCCTAAGTTTAAAAAACTTGCTTCTGAAAACGAGCAATTCACTTTTGTTCTTGCTGATGCAGAAAAATTTCCTGAATCCAGAAAAGTTGCATCAGTAGATAACCTCCCAACATTTGCGACTTTTAGAAACGGATCTTTAGTAAAACAGATTCAGACAAATAAAGTTGAAAATTTAATTGACTTAGTAAATGAAATTACCAATAATTAAACATTTTCTGGATTTTATGGAGCAGAAAGACGAAGACTTTTTGCATGAATCCATAGAAACACTTGAAGCTCTCACAGAGGTTCCTTCTCTGAAAGATGAAGAACTGAATGTAATCGGTGAAATTCTTTCAAATATGTACGGAGCACTTGAAGTAAAAAAGGCAATTGATGAAGGAGAGCCAAGAACCAAAGCTCTGAACGGTTTTATGAGCCGCGTTTTAGGCTCGATTGATAAATAAAATTTACAGTGATCCCTTTCCGGGATCACTTTTTTTATATATGCTTTGTATAAAATTAAAAGAAACAGATCCATATTTTAATATCGCAACTGATGAATACATCTTTAAACATATTGAAGAAGATTGTTTCATGCTTTGGCAAAACGACAATGCAATAATTGTAGGTAAACATCAAAATACTCTTGCTGAAATTAATTTCGATTATGTAAAACAAAACAACATCCATGTAGTACGGCGCTTGTCGGGTGGTGGCGCTGTTTATCATGATATGGGAAACCTGAACTTTTCTTTTACAAAAACAGGGAAAGACAGCAGCATGATGGACTTCCATGCTTATACCAAGCCAATTATTGAGGTATTAAATAAATTAGGAGTTCAAGCAGAATTTTCGGGCAGGAATGATATTATGGTTGATGGTAAAAAAATTTCCGGCAACGCCGAACACATTTATAAAAACAAAATACTGCACCACGGCACTTTACTTTTCTCCTCTGAAATGAAAAATGTAAGTGGCGCATTAAATGTCCATCCTTTAAAATATACAGATAAAGCTGTAAAGTCGGTTCCCAAAAGAGTTACAAACATCTCATCTTATTTACATGAAAAAATTTCTCTGGAAGAATTTGAGAACATGATAATGGATCATATTCTAAAAACAAATCCTCATGCAACGCGGTATGAGTTTTCGGAAGAGGATTATAAAAAGATAAAAAAAATAAGAGATGAGAAGTATGCTACACGCGAATGGAATTATGGCTATTCGCCGGATTATAGTTTTAATAAACAAATAAAAACTAAAGGCGGTTTATTTGATATTCACTTAGATGTTGAAAAAGGAACAATTATAAAAGCAAAAATTTTTGGTGACTTTTTCAATTTAAAAGATATAAGTGAAATTGAAAACCATCTTATAGGCACTGCTCATGATGAGAAAGAACTTAATAATCTTTTTAAAAAAATTGATATTGAAAGCTTCTTTAGGGACGTAGGCGCCGATGAAATTCTGGAAGGAATGTTTTAGTTTTAACTGTTAAAAATTTAGAAAAGTAAAAAGTTTATGAAGCAACCAAAAAACTATTCTGCCATTGTAAATGGTAAAGAATATTTTTTTAATGATGAACAAATTAGCGGTGCTGATATTATCAGGCTTAATAAAAACACTTTTAATATTATCCTCGATTATAAATCATATACGCTGAATGTTTCAAACATTGATTATGAAAGAAAAATTATTAAGATTGAATTTAATTCTCAAATATATTCAGTAGAAATAAAAACTGAACTCGATCATTTGCTTCGCAAGATAGGGTTTGGCGCGTCTGCAGGCAAAAAGGCAAATCGCATTTATGCGCCTATGCCGGGCCTGATACTTGAAATTCCGGTAAAAGAAAATGATGATTTAAAAGAAGGTGAAAAGGTAATGGTGATTGAAGCAATGAAAATGGAAAATATTATAACCATGCCTGCGGATGGAAAAATAAAAAAGATAAATGTGGAGCAAGGTGATGCAGTTTCAAAAGGACAAATTTTAATAGAGATTGGAAATTAAACAAATGAAAAAAATTTTAGTTGCAAACAGGGGAGAGATTGCTTTAAGAATAATGAAGACCATTAGGAAAATGGGTTTAAAATGTGTTGCTGTTTATTCTGATGCCGACCGAAATGCACCACATGTTTTATATGCTGATGAATCTGTTTGCATTGGTAAAGGGCCTTCATCACAGTCATATCTCAACGCTGAAAAAATAATTGAAGTTTCCAAAACCCTGAATGTAGATGGTATTCATCCGGGATACGGATTTCTTAGTGAAAATGCCGGCTTTGCGAAAAAAGTAATTGATTCAGGAATAATTTTTATAGGCCCATCTGCCGAATCTATGCGAATTATGGGTTCCAAACTTGCCGCTAAAGATGCAGTAAAAAAATTTGATGTGCCTATGGTTCCCGGAATTGATACGGCAATTACTGACATTGAAACCGCAAAAATAAGAGCCAAAGAAATTGGTTACCCTATTTTAATTAAAGCTTCTGCCGGAGGCGGTGGCAAAGGAATGCGGACAGTAGAAAACGAAGTTGATTTTGAGGAACAGATGAACAGAGCTGTGAGTGAGGCTACTTCATCATTTGGTGATGGCTCTGTATTTATTGAAAAATATGTTTCAAAACCAAGACATATTGAAGTACAGGTATTGGCAGATTTACATGGAAACTGTGTCCACATTTTTGAACGTGAATGTAGTATTCAAAGAAGGCATCAAAAGGTGATTGAAGAAGCACCTTCATCAATACTAACTCCGGCTTTAAGAAAAAAAATGGGAGAGGCTGCTGTTTTGGTTGCTAAATCGTGCAACTATACCGGAGCAGGAACAGTAGAATTTTTAGTTGATGATTCAATGAACTTTTATTTCCTTGAAATGAACACGCGTTTACAGGTTGAACATCCTGTAACAGAAATGATTTCAGGCCTTGACCTTGTTGAACAACAAATAAATGTTGCAATGGGAAAGCCTTTGAATTTCACACAGGAAGACCTTCAAATAAAAGGCCATGCAATTGAATTAAGAGTATATGCTGAAGATCCTTTTGACAATTTCCTTCCGTCAATTGGAACTCTCCTAAAATACGAAGAGCCTAAAATGGCAAATATCAGGATTGACAGTGGTTATACTCAGGGAATGACAATTCCTGTATTTTATGATCCTATGATTTCAAAGCTTATTGCTTATGGTAAAGACAGGCATGAAGCAGTTTCAAATTTAAAGGAAGCAATAAAGAATTATAAAATAGAAGGCGTTGCTACAACCTTACCTTTTGGAACTTTTGTATTAAATAATGAGGAATTTTTAACAGGAAACTTTGACACATCTTTTGTGAGCAAACATTTTAAAAATCAAGATAAAAATAATGAGGAAGGTGAAGCAATAGCTTTAGGTGCACTTGCAATATGGCTGCAAAATATAAATGAGGTAAAATTGCCAACAGAAACGATAACAAAATTATAAATAAGAATGGCCTCAAAACTTGAAATATTAAACGATAAATTAAATGAAGCATTCATTGGCGGCGGCGCCGAACGTAATGCCACACAACATAAAAAGGGTAAATTAACAGCCCGTGAAAGGATAGAAGTTTTTTTGGATGCCGGATCATTTGAAGAAACGGGAGCTTTGGTTATACATCGCTCAACTGATTTCGGAATGGAAAAAAAGCAATTTTATGGAGATGGAGTTATTACAGGATTTGGAACTGTTGCGGGAAGACGGGTAGCTGTATATGCACAGGATTTTACAATTTTTGGCGGTTCTCTTTCAGAGACCCATGCTGA
>JAFDXB010000098.1 GCA_018268175.1 Bacteroidota bacterium
GTCTCTGCAGGTGTTTCAGGGGCAAGTGTTCCAAGTTACCTTGTAAGCGAAACAGGAACGATTAAGGTACACAGGCTTGGAGAGTTTAAAGCCGCCGGATTTACCCGTAAACAATTAGCAATGCGTTTACAGGATTCATTAAAGCCATACTTAAAGGAGCCGCTTGTAATTGTAAGTTTTTTAAATCATAAAGTTACCGTGATGGGGGCAGTTTCAAAACCGGGGGTTGTGGATATGAAAGAAGGAAGCCTGACAATATTAGAGGCACTTGCCTTAAGCGGAGATATTATAAAAGAAGCTAAAAAAGATAACGTTTTAGTAATCAGAGATAATGGCAGTGAACGTCAGATAAAAAAAATAAACCTCGAAAACACTTCAGTATTTTCATCCTCATGGTATTATTTACAACCGAATGATATTGTTTATGTAACGCCGGATTACTCTCGCCTTACTTTAGAAGACCAGCGCAGAAACAGGCAGACTACAATTTCACTTTTAGTTTCAGCAGTTTCAATTGTAGTACTTATTTTATCCAGAGTTATCAAGTAGGAGTTTCATTATGACAGAAGATCAATTTTTACAGGAGAAACCTCAAACCAATATATTATTGCAGGTTATTTACAGGTATCTGCCATACTGGCCAATATTTGTATTAATAACATCTCTTGCCCTTTTTGTAACATTTGTTTATTTGAGATCTCAAACTAAAATTTATGTTGCATCCGCGAAGGTTCTTCTTAAAGATCCTCAAAAGAATGGCGGAGATTCCAAAGTTTTGGATGCCCTCAATATTTTTAGCGAAAAGAAAATTGTAGAAAATGAGATAATTGTTCTGCAATCCAGTACTCTAATGCAGGAAGTAGTTCAGGAACTTGATTTGTATGTAAAAATATTCAATAAGGGAAATGTTCAGACCGAGGAGTTATATGGAAGTAATTCTCCTGTTAAGTTTGTAGCACTGAGAAAAGATGAAATTAAAAAGGGGGAGAAATACAATTTCTCAATGGATTGGGAGAATAAGCAAATTATTATCAATAACAACAAGGTTTCTTTTAATGGGACATTAAAGATTCCTGCCGGCGAGTTTACTGTGGTTCCAAATGAAAAGTATAATAAAAATCTTGTAGGTAAGAATTTTTATGCTGAATTTCTCACTGTGCCCACAGCAGCTTCTCAAATTACCAGTTCATTAAAAGTTGCCCCTCTTTCATACGCTTCCACAGTATTAGTTTTAAAAATCGAAACTCCTACTCCGGCGAAGGGAGTTGCAGTTTTAAATAAGTTATTTGAAATTTATAATAAAGAAGGAATTCAGGATAAAAATCAAATTGCGGATAAAACACTGGCATTTATTGAGGACCGTTTAAACAGTGTTATCAGTCAGTTGGATAGTGTAGAAAGAAATATCAGGGATTATAAATCATCTCATTCAGCAGTAGACCTCACTGGTCAGGCATCATTATTTATGTCTAATGTGCAGACCCTTGATAAACGTAAAAGTTTACTTGAATTGCAGATGGATGTTTTAAGTGATATTGAAAAATACATTATTTCAAAAAAGCTAAAAACCGGAACTGTACCTTCTCTTAATCTTGTTACAGACCCTCTTCTTCAAAATTTGATTTTGCAATTGTATGATGCAGAATTTAAACTTGAGGATGCGAAATCTAAGTCAGGAGCTTCAAGTGAAATGGTTACACTGGCGGAAGAAAAAGTAGGTCAGATTAAAAGGGATCTTATTGAAAATATAGGTAACATTAGAGCTAATTATATTGCAGAAATAAGATCTATTGATAGAGAAATTGCATTAAATAATAATTTATTCAGCAGTATTCCTGAGAAAGAAAGAGGGCTTCTAGATATAAGCAGGCAAAGAGAAATTAAGAGCAATATTTACACTTACCTTTTACAGAAAAGAGAAGAAACAGAATTGTCAAGCGCATCGCAGTCGGCTGATTTAAGGGTATTAGAACCTGGTTTTGCTTCCGGGCCAATTCGGCCTATCCCAAATAACTATTATTTAACCGGGTTTATAATCGGGTTGTTGATATTTATTTTTTATGTTCAGATAAAGGAACAGCTTAATAATACTGTAATGTTCCGGTCGCAAATAGAAAATAAAACCAATGTGCCCGTTATCGGGGAAATTATACAAAGCCCCAATCGCGAACATGTTGCCATTACAGAAGGCAAACGAACGGTGGTTGCAGAGCAGTTCCGAACCTTGCGAACCAACCTCGGCTTTATTGGCCTGAGTGAAATAAGCAATACAATTCTTATTACATCAAGTATTTCCGGTGAAGGAAAAAGTTTTATTGCAACAAACCTTGCATTAAGCATCACCCTAACGGGGAAGAAAGTAGCGCTTCTTGAAATGGACCTTCGTAAGCCTAAAATCAGTAAACAACTTGGCGTTGAGAGAAATCCCGGTATATCAAGTTATCTGGTAAACAAAGCCTCTTTTGAAGAAATAGTAAAGGAAACCACATTTAAAGGATTATACGTTCTTCCTTCAGGGCCTATTCCTGCAAACCCTACGGAAATTATAGGTGTGCCGGCGTTTTCGTCAATGATGAAAAAGTTGAAAGAGGAATTTGATTATGTAATTATTGATTCTGCGCCAATCGGGCCGGTAACAGATTCGCAATTGCTGAATATTTATGCTGAAACCACATTGTATGTTGTGCGGCATGCAGTAACGCCAATGGTGTTTTTAAAGCTGCTTGACACTCTTAAAAGAGAGAAAAAATTTAATAATATGGCTGTAGTTTTCAATGGAATAAAACCACGGGGCGTTTCATTGTTTAATTACGGATTTGGAGGATATGGAAACGGTTATGGCTACGGTTATGGTTACGGTTATGGCTATGGTTACGGTTATGGCGGCGACGGCGAAGGCTATTATACCGGCGATGAGAAATTCCCTGGATTTAAAAACCTTTGGGGATTCAGAAAAAAAATAAGAAAAGTTTTTAAGCGGAAACGCTGATTTTATAAACTATTCATAATCAACCTCTTTTCCAAACCCAATGGGAGTGAGGATTAGCGAAGCTATGCCATGCCCGAAAAAGAAAACTGGTACGTTGTTTACACAATTCCCCGATGGGAGAAAAAAGTGGCTGAAACGCTCACCCAAAATAACATAACCAATTACTGCCCTCTAAATCTTGTTGAAAAAAGATGGTCTGACCGCAAAAAAATAATTAAAGAACCTCTATTTAAAGGCTATGTTTTTGTGAAAATTCCGGAAGATTCAATGTGGAAAATTAAAGAAATTCATGGCATAGTAAACTTTGTTTACTGGCTTGGCAAACCCGCAAAAATTTTACAAAGGGAAATAGATACTATCCGTAAATTCTTAAATGAATTTAAAAGTGTGGAGGTAAAACAGGAAATTCAGGTAAATAAAAAGGTGGAAATTACCCACGGGGTTTTTATGAATTACAAAGGCAATGTAATAGAAGTGGTTGGGAATAAAGCCAAAGTTTTTATTAAAAGCATGAATATCAGCCTTACGGCTGTGTTTAATACTTCTGATTTAAAAATTATTGGATAATCTATAAAATAATTTCAAAAAAAAGCAGTTTTGTAAGCGAGATAATATTATCTTAGATTATAAATTAATCCATGAAAATATCTGATAAAGTTTATATAGCAGGCCATACAGGTTTAGTTGGCAGTGCTATATTAAGGCTTCTAAAAGCAAAAGGTTACGATAATATTGTTACCCGAACATCTTCTGAGCTTGATTTGCGTAATAACTTACAGGTTGAGGAATTCTTTAAAGCAGAGAAACCTGATTATGTTTTTTTAGCAGCAGCAAAAGTTGGAGGTATTATGGCTAACCAAACTTACCCTGCAGATTTTATTTTTGATAATCTTACAATTCAAACAAATGTTATTGACAACGCTTACAAAAGCGGAGTTAAGAAACTATTGTTTTTAGGCAGCAGTTGTATTTATCCAAAAAATGCTCCACAGCCAATTTTGGAAGATTACTTAATGACCGGATTTCTTGAGCCTACAAATGCACCGTATGCAATTGCAAAAATTGCAGGAATAAATATGTGCCAATCGTACAACAGGCAATTTGGCTGCAAGTTTATAAGTGTTATGCCTACCAACCTTTACGGCCCGGGCGATAATTATCACTTACAAAATGCCCATGTACTTCCTGCACTTATCAGAAAATTTCATGAAGCAAAAATAAACGGGCTTTCATCAGTAACTGTTTGGGGAACCGGTAAACCACGCCGTGAGTTCCTTCATGTAGATGATGCAGCAATGGCCTGTTATTATTTGATGCAAAAATATAATGATCCTGAAATTGTAAATATAGGTTCAGGTATGGATCATACTATCCGTGAAATGGCTTTACTTATTAAAGAAATAACTGAATTTAAAGGTTCATTAATATTTGATGAAACCAAGCCCGACGGAACGCCGAGAAAACTTTTAAATGTAGATAAATTACGCTCCCTTGGATGGGAATCTGTAATTGAACTAAAAGAAGGTTTAGCCAGTACTTATAAAGATTTTGAAGAAAATTATTTTCATTATGTACATCCATCAAAAAGAAGAGTGGAAGTACAGGTAGCGCATGTGTAGGATCGCCGGAATAATCAACAAAAATTTTCCTGTAAATCAACTTGAGCAAATGGTTCTTTCCATGTGTAATTGTCTTACGCATGGAGGGCCGGATGATGGTGGTATATATTCACCACCGGATGCAAATGTTGTTTTAGGGAATCGCCGTCTTGCTCTCCAGGATCTTTCCTCTGCAGGCCATCAGCCTATGCATTTTCAGGAAAGATATTCAATAACATTTAATGGTGAGATTTATAATTTCCCGGAATTAAAAGCGGAACTAAAAAATTTGGGTTATAGCTTCACCAACCATACAGATACCGAAGTTGTTTTAGCTGCTTACGCAGAATGGAATACACGTGCTTTTGAGAGGTTTAACGGCATGTTTGCTTTAGCAATTTGGGATAATGAACAGCAGGAACTGGTTTTAGCTCGCGATAGCTCAGGAATGAAACCTTTGTATTATTCAACTCACTCCGGTGGAATTTGTTTTGCATCTGAAATAAGAGCTTTTAAACCAATTCCGTTTTTAAATGAAGAAAATCCTGACTGGCCGGTCTTTTTGTTAGCTTATGGCCATATTCCGGAACCCGTAACAACTTTAAAAAATGTAAAACCTCTACATAAAGGTTGCTTCTTAAAATATAATTATCAAACAGGCAAAACAAGTTTTCAGGCGTTTTCATTTTACAGTTATTCATCTCAATATGGCAACAGGATCGAGATAACTCAAAGAGTAAAGAACCTGGTAGAAAAATCTGTAAAGCGCCATCTTATTGCAGATGCACCGATAGGTGTTTTTTTGAGCGGCGGACTTGATTCAAGCGTTATTACAAAAGTGGCAGCAAATGCAACAGGAAAAAATTTAAACACTCTTTCCTTATATTTTAAAGAAGCAGATTTTTCTGAAAAGAAATATCAGGATTTAATATTAAAAGATACCAATTGCAATAGTTTTCAGCATTTACTTACCGAAGATGAATTTGTAGAAAAGTTACCTTCTATAATTTCTCAAATGGATATGCCGAGTTGTGACGGAATCAATACATGGTTCATAAGTAATATGGCCCGCAGGGAAGGTTTAAAGGCAGTATTATCGGGAGTAGGCGGCGATGAATTGTTTGGTGGTTATCCAAGTTTTGAAAGAATGAAATTTGCATCTGCGCTTCAAAATTTGCCGGGCCTTATCACAAATGCAACAAAGCATAGTTCAAGAAAGGAACTTAGCCGATTATCGTATCTTAATTTAGATGGAATTAAAGGGATTTATCTTTTTTTAAGAGGACTTTTTAATATTTCAGAAATTGCCAAACAACTTCAGTCATCAGAAAAGGAAATTAAAAATATATTAGAGTCTATGCCTGTATTTCAAGACATCAGCAATTTAAGTTATGGCAATCAGGCAAGCTGGATGGAATTTAATTTGTACATGCAAAACCAGTTGTTACGGGATTCAGATGTAATGGGAATGGCTAACAGTGTAGAGATTAGAGTTCCTTTTTTGGATAAAGATTTGGTTAATTATGTAACTGCAATTAACAGCGATGAGAAATATTCAGGCAGTTTTAAAAAGCAGTTGCTTATTGATAGTTTTACGGAATTAATTCCTCGTGA
>JAFDXB010000099.1 GCA_018268175.1 Bacteroidota bacterium
ATTGATAAACTATTTCAAAAAGATATTAAAGTTAAAGACGTTTCTGAAGTTACCTACAAACAATCGTTCATAATCGGCATCTGGCAATGTATTGCAATGGTTCCCGGCGTAAGCCGAAGTGCAGCCTCAATAATTGGCGGTATGCAGCAAAAATTATCACGCGCCGCTGCAGCGGAATTTTCTTTCTTTTTAGCTGTACCAACAATGTTTGCAGCAACAGTTTATAAACTTTATAAACACTATAAGGAAACCGGCGGCTTTACACACCAGGAAATAAAACTGCTTGCGATAGGAAATGTTGTTGCTTTTATTGTAGCAATTTTTGCAATAAAATTTTTTATTTCTTTTGTAACTAAATATGGTTTTAAGGTGTGGGGAATTTACCGCATAATTGTTGGAATCATTTTACTTGTTATGATTTATACTGGTTATATAAATAACGGCCCTCAATAAAATAATGCTTAATGATTACAGCCTCCAAAAAAATTATTAACGGATGGGCAATGTACGACTGGGCAAATTCTGTGTACAATCTTGTTATTACTACAACTTTTTTTCCGGTATATTTTATTGAAATAACAAAACAGCCACCTTTTAATGAAAATGTTACAATTTTTGGAAGATCGTTTGTAAACACTGCTTTATATAATTATGCATTGGCAATTTCATATTTACTAGTAGCTGCAACTTTGCCTATACTTTCTTCTATTGCAGATTACCGTGGATCGAAAAAACGGTTTATGCAGGTGTTTTGTTTTATGGGCGCAAGTTCCTGCAGTTTAATGTATTTTTTTAACGGCAACAATCTTATGCTTGGAATAGTTTGTATGATGATTGCCGCTTATGGTTTTTATGGCAGCCTGGTTTTTTACAATTCATATCTTCCGGAAATTGCTGCTGTGGAAGATCGCGACAGAATAAGTGCACGAGGGTTTTCATTTGGTTATATTGGTAGCGTACTTATGCAAATGATAGGTTTTGCCCTTGTTGTTTTTTATAATAAAATTCCTTTCCTGAAAAATGAAGGCGATGCAGTTAGAACAACGTTTCTTCTCGTTGGATTATGGTGGTTTGGTTTTGCTCAAATTACATTTAGAAGGTTACCTAAAACAATTCCCGCCGGCGGCGGAAAAGAAAAAATAAATGTATTTTCTGCAGGTTTTAAAGAATTAAAAAAAACTGCACTTCAGGTAAAAAAATTACCGGTAATAAAATGGTTTCTACCTGCATTTTTTTTCTACAATATGGGCGTTCAAACGGTTATGCTTGCTGCAACTAATTTTGGAAGTAAAGTGTTAAACCTTCCATCAACAAACCTGATAATTACAGTGGTTTTAATTCAGTTAGTTGCAATATTGGGAGCATGGTCTATTTCACGTTTATCAATGAAATTTGGAAATTTCCCGGTTTTAATTGGTGTAGTTATTATCTGGATTTTGATTTGCATCGCAGGCTACACAATGCAAACCCAAACAGATTTTTATTTACTTGCAATGGCAGTAGGGCTTGTAATGGGTGGAATTCAATCTTTAAGCAGATCAACATTTTCCAAATTAATGCCTGTTACAAAAGATACTGCATCATTTTTTAGTTTTTACGACATAACAGAAAAAATAGCAATTGTAATTGGCCTTGTAAGTTTTGGGTATATTGAAGAAGTTACAGGAAGCATGAGAAACAGTGTTTTGGCTCTTGTTGCATTTTTTGCAATAGGATTAATCTTTCTTTTCTTTGCCCAGCGAAAACTTTTAAAACAATAATCATGGAACTTTATACAATTAACACCGGAAATTTTAAACTTGATGGAGGCGCAATGTTTGGCGTTGTTCCCAAAACAATTTGGAACAAGTTAAATCCTGCCGATGAAAACAATATGTGTTCGTGGGCTATGCGGTGTTTATTGGTAAAGGAAGGCAACAGGCTGGTTTTAATTGACAATGGTATTGGTAATAAACAAGATGAAAAATTTTTCAGCCATTATTATTTACATGGAGATGATACTTTAGATAAATCTCTTGCTGCAAATGGGTTTTCGAAAGACGATATTACAGATGTTCTTCTTACACATTTGCATTTTGACCACTGCGGTGGAAGTATTGAAAGAAACGGCGATAAACTTGTGCCTGCCTTTAAAAACGCAACTTATTGGAGCAACGAACGTCATTGGAAATGGGCTACAGAACCCAATGAGAGAGAAAAGGCATCATTTTTAAAAGAAAATATTTTACCTATTCAGCAAAGCGGGCAATTAAAATTTATTGAAGAGAGAAAAGGAAATTTTCCTGAATTTATTGCAATACGTGAAGTATTTGGACATACCGATGCAATGATGCTGCCGCAAATAAATTATAAAGGAAAAACTGTTTTATTCGTAGCTGATTTGTTGCCCTCTGCGTCGCATATTCCAATTCCTTATGTTATGGCTTATGATATGTTTCCTTTAAAAACTTTGCAGGAAAAAAGATCTTTCTTAACAGAGGCAGAAGAAAATAATTACATTTTATTTTTTGAACATGACCCCCATGTTGAATGCGGAACAGTTAAAAAAACAGATAAAGGAATAAGGCTTGATCAAACCTTTAAGCTTTCAGAAATATGATTATCTCCGGCCTCAATGAGCATCACTACAATCAAAAATTATTGACGATTTTAGATTGACGATTTACGATTTTTTGATTTTAGATTTTAGATTTTAGATTGACGATTTACGATTTTGTGATTTTAGATTTTGTGATTTTAGATTGTAGATTTTAGATTGTAGATTTTAGATTTTAGATTTTAGATTTTGGATTTTGGATTTTAGATTTTAGATTTTAGATTTTGGATTGTGTGATTTTAGATTGTAGAGTGGCCAAATCAAGAAATCAAGAAATCAAAAATCAAAAAATATTTACGATTTACGATTTTAGATTTACGATTGTGTGATTTTAGATTGACGATTTACGATTTTGGATTTTAGATTTACGATTGTGTGATTGTAGAAAATCAAGAAATCAAGAAATCAAGAAATCCAAAATCAAGAAATCAAGAAATCCAAAATTATTTACATTTTTCAAAAAGATAATTACCTCACTGAAATAAGAGATTTTAAAGGATGGCGTAAGTTACTGTAGCCCATCATATCCACTTTAATACTCCCTACCGTAATGGGGCTTTCAACGCGAAGCAACAACCTGTTATCGTCTGCACTAACCCATGCGTTCATATTTTCACCTCCTTCAAAAATAGTTCCTTTTATAAGAAGCGGCTTAAACTTAAAAGCGTGGAATTTACCATATCTGGTTTTAACTTTATCGCGGCCAAGATACCTGATGTAAAGATGATAAACTTCATCATCTAAAAACATATCAAAAGGTATTTTATCACCCACCTTATATTTTGCAAAATCAATATTCCTTGCATAATATACCGCACTTACTACATCCTGAATGCATGGAGTGGTTTTAAATACACCATTTGTACTTACTGCAGTTTGCGTGTTTTGATTAAATGTAACATTATTATAAATTTTGTGGCCGCCTTCATCTACATTTCTTATAAACTTGAAAGGGGTTAAGTTAGATGTATCAACAAAACTTTCATAACGGTCTCTTACCTTAAAAAAATTATCGAAAAACGGATAGGTTTTTCCTTCACCAACAAAATGGTAAGCAGGTTTTCCATTGAACTGTACTAACCGGGTTGTGAAGGTGGCATCTCCTGCCGCAACGTATGCACCAAGAGCGGTGTAATATACTTTCATCACAACAGTTTCACCCGCTTTAAAAGCAGTGTTCCTCATTCCACAAAAATCATTTTGAGAAGTTGTGAAACTTAACATTAACAAAAATATAGGTAGCAGTAAAAATTTTAAATATTTAGTCATTTCTTCTAAAAATTTTAATTCCAAAAATTAATGTGCTGCCAATAAAGGCAGGTAAAATAAGATTTATAAGCCATATTCCAAAGCATGCAAGCTGAATTCCTGCAATATTATCCGAGTAAATTTTCAGCAATGATACAGCCGCAAATGCCCTTAATGGAAGATCTATAAATGCTGATGTTGGTGCAAATGCCAAAACAAGAAAAAATATACTGATCAACCAGAATGCAGGAAAAACTCCAATTTCAACATGCATTAACTTCAGCATAATTAAGTATTGCAAAACAAACACCAGATATCTCAAAAAACTTAAAAATAGAATTTCAAAAAGTTCCTTCCTGCTTAAAGTTGAATTATACATTTTTACAAAAGACAGAAATTTAACCTTAGAAATTTTATTTGCTAACCGGGTAAATTGAAAATATAAAAGAGATATTAAAATACTTGCCAATAAACTCATAATTAGCAAAACATTTTCAACAAGCCATGGCAAAGATTTTATTTGAAAATCGAATTCTGGTAATGCCTTTACAACAAAAATTCCAATTGTTCCGATAAAAACAGTTATAAGCAACTGGCTTATACTTCCCAGAATGGTTACCGGTATTGCTTTCAATCTGTGCCCTTCTTTTAAGTAAATAACACGGCCACCATATTCACCAATTCTGTTAGGTGTTAACATTGTTATACTGCATCCTGCAAATATTGATTTAATAGATTTTTTTAATGAAATCTTTTCAATAGGAAGAATAAGTTTTTTCCATTTATATGCTTCTATTCCATAGTTTAAAAACATTAAGAATATTACAAAATAGAAAGAAACAGATTTATAGCTTTGAGCAATAATATTAATTTGGTCGTCAAGATCTTTCTGCGACTTTAACTGTGAGTATAAATTCCAGCTTAAAACAATAAATAATACAGGACCCAAAAAATAATTGAGTATAAATTTGATATTTTTGTTCAAGCTGACTCTAAAATTTGACAATTGCAAAATACACCAAAAATAATACTTGGTATTGACCCCGGAACATCTATAATGGGTTATGGAATAATTTCCGTAACAGATTCTAAAATGAAGCTTGTAGAAATGGATGTATTAAAGCTGTCATCAAAACTTGATGCTTATCAAAAGCTTGAAAATATTTACTATAAGGTTTCACAGTTAATTGTAATTCATAAACCACACAGTTTTGCAATAGAGGCTCCTTTTTTCGGCAAAAATGTTCAAAGCATGTTAAAACTTGGGAGGGCTCAGGGAGTTGCTATCGCGGCAGCTATGCAAGCTCTGGTTCCTGTTTCGGAGTATGCTCCCAGAAAAATTAAGCAATCAATCACCGGCAACGGAAATGCAGCTAAAGAGCAGGTTTTAAAAATGATTCAAAACCTTTTGAATTTTACTGACGAACCAAAGTATATAGATGCTTCAGACGCCATTGCAGTTGCTATATGCCATCATTTTCAAAATGGCAAAGAAGAACAAGGCACAAAAAGAAAAAGCAGTAAGTGGGCAGATTTTATTCTTGCAAATCCCGACAGGATAATTTAGTTCTATACTCGTACTTTTGCAAAATGTTAGTGATTGAAAATGTGCTTGTAAGCGATCAGGTGATCAGCGAACAATTTGTATGCGACCTTTCTAAATGCAAAGGCGCATGCTGTGTAGATGGCGACGCAGGCGCACCACTAACAGCGGAAGAAATGGAAAAAATAAATGAAATTTTTCCGGAAGTAAAACCTTACCTGACAAAAGAAGGGCTTGAAGAAATAAAAAACAGCGGCAAATATATTTTCGATGATGAGTTTGGCTGGGTAACACCTACTATAAAAGGGAAAATGTGTGCTTATGGAATTATTGATGAAAAAGGAATTGTAAAATGCGGCATTGAACAAGCTTTTATTGATAAAAAAATTAACTTTCGAAAACCTGTTAGCTGTCATCTGTTTCCAATTTTAGTTGATAAAAGCAAAACTGAATCAACATTTTATGTAAATTATTCGCCAAGGCCGGATATATGTAAGCCTGGCTGTGCATTGGGTAAAAAACTTAAAGTGCCGGTTTATAAATTTCTTAAAGAACCTCTTATCCGAAAATTCGGAGAAGAGTTTTACGAAACTCTTGAAGCTACTGCTAATCATCTTAAACAAAATAAATAATGAATAAGTTTTTATCTTTTTTATCTGTGGTTGTAATTTTCAGTGCATGTTCGGTTAACCAGGCAAAAATTGATAATTCACTTAAAAAATATTTCGACACACGCAATGTTGATGGTTCATTTACAATGCTCGATAATGCAAAAGGGACAATTACTGTTTACAACATGAACCTCGATACAACAAGGTTTCCTGCTGCTTCTACATTTCAGATAATAACAGCTCTTGTGGGTTTAGAAACAGGTGCAATTGTTAACGACAGCATGGTTGTAAAATGGGATGGTGTTCGCCGGCCTGAAAAAGAATGGAATAAAAACCTTTCGTTTAAAGAAGCATTTAAAGTAAACAGTGATCCATACTTTTCTGAAATCACAAAAAAAATATCAATTGATTCTCTTAAAATGTGGACTGACAGCCTTTCGTATGGCACGAAAAATTTAGCTGCAAATGTTGACTCGTTAGCTAATATTGAAATAAGCCCTGACGAACAATTGGGTTTGGTAAAAAAACTCTATTTCGATCAACTGCCCTTTCGGAAAAGTGTTCAGCAATCACTTCGAGATGCAATGTTAATGGAAGATAATTCAGCATATAAATTAAGCTATAAAACAGGTGATGCCTTATTGAAAGACAGTTCGTCAATTGCTTGGGTTACCGGTTGGATTGAAGAAAACCGCCACGTTTACTTTTTTACTACTCTTGTAAAAGGAAAACCCGGTGAAAACGTGAAGGACATTAAATTAAATATTACAAGAGATATTCTTAAGGAATTAGGATTTTTTGAAGGTAAAAAATAATTAGTTTAACATTCACAGGCATTCAAATTGTTTAAATTGCAACGAATGCTGAATTTCCAATTTATAGAATACTTTTTCGCATTACTGTTGCTAATTCCTGTTATTTGGGCATTTTGGTATTCCAAAAAGAAAAAGCAAAAAATAACGAAGCTATTTGGCAACGATATATTTTATAAGAAATTGTCTCCTCTTTACTCATCCAAAAAATATTCAGTAAAATTCTTTCTCCTTGCTGCTGCATTATTTTTTTTAATTATAGCACTTTCTAATCCCCGCATAGCGGGAGGTAAAAAGGAAGTTTTAAGAAATGGCATTGATGTAATATTTGCATTAGACGTAAGTAACAGCATGCTTGCTGCCGATGTAAACCCAAGCAGGCTTGAAAGAGCAAAGCAGGTAATGTATTCTTTAATAAATAAACTTGGCAACGATAGAATTGGAATAATAATTTTTGCAGGAAAAGCTTACATGCAAATGCCACTATCTTCCGATCATAGTGTAGTGCCAATGTTTTTAAGCTCTGCAACCCCCCAGTCGGTCCCAACACAGGGAACAGACATTTCGTCGGCTCTCAAAATGTGTAATGTTTCATTTTCCGATGATGAAAAATCATATAAGTCTGTAATAATTCTTAGCGACGGAGAAGAACAGGACGAAAATGCTGTAAAGCAAGCAGGGCTTATGTCTGAATCAGGGATTGTTATAAATACTGTTGGTTTTGGATCACTTCAGGGAGCAACAATACCGGAGCCAGAGGGCGGAATAAAAACTGATGAAAATGGCGATCCCGTAATTTCAAAATATAACCGTGCAACAATGCTGCAAATTGCCAAGGCAGGAAACGGTATTTTTATGGACTATACAACAAATAATAACGTTGTTGAATCTTTATATTCAGAACTTACAAACCTTGACAAGAAGGAAATAAAAGATGAAACTTTAATAGATTATACAAGCATTTTTCAAATATTTATTTTGCTTTCATTTTTATTAGTAGTTATTGAAATTATAACCGGTGAGAAAAAAAGAAAATTTAAAAAGGCAGTTTCTTTAGCTACTCTCTTTTTCGTTTGTAATTCTACAATAGCGCAATCTTCAAATGAATTGCTTGTTTCAGGAAATAATGAATACAAAACAGGCAATTATCAAAAAGCCGCAGATTATTATTTAAAAGCATCTGTGAATAATGATGATTATATTCCTGACTTTAACCTTTCAACAGCGTTATTCAGATTGAATAAAACAGATGAAGCATTAAAAGCTCTTAATTCGGCTTTGAAAAAAGCAAAAACAAATGCAGACCTTTCGGATATACACTATAATATTGGAGTAATTTATCAAAACAATAATAAGCTTGCAGAATGTATTGTTGCTTATAAAAATGCTTTAATATTAAATCCTGATAATGAAGATGCAAGGCAAAATCTTCAAAAAGCCTTAAGAAAACAAAAACAAAATGATTCCGAAAACAAGAAGAAAGAAAAGAATGAAGCTAATCAAAATAAAAGCCGTTCATCAAAAATAACCAAGGAAGATGCTGAGAATAAACTTCAAGCTCTTCAGCAGCAGGAAAAAAACATTCGGGGAAAAATCAATAAAAAAAGCGGAACAGAAGGATCCAAACCCGTTAAAGACTGGTAGTTTGTATCTTTGCAGATAAACATTTTCAATGGAATGGTATTGTGAAACACCCGGGAATTACAACAGGCTTAAAACACTTGAAGTAAATGTAGGCAATGTTGCAATCGGCGGCAGCAATCCTATTCGTGTTCAAACTATGACGACCACGGATACAATGGATACTCAGGCAACAGTTCTTCAAACAATCCGTTGCATTGATGCCGGTGCCGAATTAGTTAGAATAACGGCTCCCTCAAAAAATGAGGCGCTGAACCTAAAAAATATAAAAGAAGAAATTGCTAAAGCAGGATATAAAACTCCGCTTATAGCGGATATTCACTTCACTCCAAATGCAGCAGAAATAGCTGCAACACTTATTGAAAAAGTAAGAATAAACCCCGGAAATTATGTTGACAAAAAGAAATTTGAACAAATAATTTATACAGAGGAAGCTTATTCTGAAGAACTTTCGCGGCTTCAAAAAAAATTTTTACCACTTGTAAAAATTTGTAAAGAAAATGGCACAGCAATGCGGATCGGAACAAATCATGGAAGCCTTAGCGACAGAATTATGAGCAGGTTTGGAGATACTCCGGCCGGAATGGTAGAAAGTGCAATGGAATTTTTAAGGATAGCAAGAAGCGCTGATTTCCATAATATAGTGTTGAGCATGAAAAGCAGTAACCCGATTGTTATGGTACAAGCTTACAGATTACTTGTACGGCAAATGACATCTGAATTTGGTGAATGTTATCCATTACATCTTGGTGTAACCGAAGCCGGCGATGGTGAAGACGGAAGAATTAAATCTGCAATAGGCATAGGCACTTTGCTTGAAGACGGAATTGGAGACACAATAAGAGTAAGCTTAACCGAAGACCCGGAATTTGAAATTCCGGTTTGCAACGACATTGTTAAAAGATATGCCGGTTTCAAACCATTTGAATCTAAATTTAAAAATGATAAACCCGCTTATGACCCCTTCTTTTTCATTAAAAGGCCAACATTAATTATCTTAAATATAGGTGGAAAAAAACCTCCTGTTGTTGTATCTGATTATTCAAATGAAAACGAAATTAATGTTTATGATCTTTCATCCTGTGGGTACGATTATGATGCTATAACCGACAAATGGAATATATCAGATGCCGCTGCGGATTATATATTTTCAGGAGATAAAACTGTAAATTTCAAACTGCCGGGAACATTAAAAATTATTTGTAATCACAAAGTTTGGAACAATAATCTCGAAAATCATTTCCCGCTTTTTAATTTAGAAGAATATAAAAACTCTAATACAAAAAGTGAGTCCTTAAATTTTGTAAACTGTGATGCTGAGCCTCTTTCAGAGGAATATCTGAACATTTTGAAAACCGATAACTCAATTGTTTTTGTATTGAATTCTTCAGGCCAACACGGTATGCTTAAGGCCAGAAGTTTTATTAACAATCTCATTTTAAATAAAATAAATACACCTGTTATTATTTTCACTGAAAGTAAATACACTACCATTGATGAACAACTGATAGATTTCAGTATTCAAACAGGAGCTATATTTTTAGATGGAATGGGAGATGGAATATGGTTGAAAAATTTTCCTGAAAATATTCAGAATAAAAAGGTTACCGGTCGTACCTACTTACCAACGTCAAACAACAAACGTTTTTTGAATAACACTTCGTTTTCAATATTGCAGGCAGTAAGAACGAGGATAAGCAAAACCGAGTTTATCAGTTGCCCAAGCTGTGGCAGAACTTTATTTGATTTGCAGGAAACCACTTCTAAAATCAGGAATGTTACCGGGCATTTAAAGGGATTAAAAATTGCAATAATGGGCTGTATTGTTAACGGTCCCGGAGAAATGGCAGATGCTGATTTTGGTTATGTAGGAAGCGGCCCCGGCAAAATAACTTTATACAAAGGCAAAGAAGTTGTGAAAAAAAATATCAATAGCGAAATTGCTGTTGAAGAACTTATAAATCTTCTTAAAGAAAATAATGTATGGATTGAACCGGCAGCGGTTCTTCAATAATTTATTATGGAAACAGATTTTTTAGTTATTGGTTCAGGTATTGCCGGATTAACATATTCGCTAAAAATAGCTGAAAAATTCCCGGATAAAAAAGTTGTAATTATTACAAAAGCTGAAAGTGATGAAACCAATACCAAATATGCTCAGGGTGGTGTTGCCGGCGTTCAGGATTTTTCAATTGACAGTTTTTCAAAACATATAGAAGATACTTTAATTGCAGGCGATGGCCTGTGTAACCCCGAAGTGGTGGACATAGTAGTAAGAGAAGGTGTTCAAAGAATTAATGAAATTATTGAATGGGGAACAAGGTTCGACAAAGATCCCTCCGGCGATTATATGCTGGGAAAAGAAGGTGGCCATAGCGAAAACAGAATACTTCATCATAAGGATATAACCGGCAAAGAAATAGAAAGAGCTCTTCTTCAAAAAATAAAATCATTACCTAACATTGAGCTGATAACGCATTGTTTTGTTCTTGATATAATTACGCAGCATCATTTGGGTTACTTGGTTACAAAATCTACTCCCGATATTAAATGTTATGGAGTTTATATTTTAAATACGATAAACAATAAAATTGATAAAGTAATTTCAAAAATTACATTAATGGCCACCGGCGGAAATGGACAAGTTTACCGTAGCACAACAAACCCTGCCATTGCCACCGGCGACGGCGTTGCAATGGCTTACCGCGCAAAAAGCAGGATAGAAAATATGGAGTTTATACAGTTTCACCCAACTGCTCTCTACGAACCCGGCGCAAAAGGCCAGTCATTTTTAATTACCGAAGCCGTTCGGGGAGATGGTGCAATTCTTCGTAATGAAAAGGGTGAAGCATTCATGAAACGATATGATGAACGTGAAGACCTTGCACCTAGGGATATAGTGGCAAGAGCTATTGACAATGAAATGAAAATCAACGGTACCGAATTTGTTTACCTCGATTGCCGCCAGATGAATAAGGAAAAATTCATTGAACACTTTCCAAATATTTATGCAAAATGTTTGAGTGTAGGAATTGATGTCTTTAAAAACATGATACCTGTTTCGCCTGCTGCTCATTATAGTTGCGGCGGTATTAAAACAAATATCTGGGGCGAAACATCAATAAAAAATTTATTTGCCGCAGGAGAGTGCGCCAGTACCGGATTACATGGTGCAAACAGGCTTGCAAGTAATTCGTTGCTTGAGGCAATGGTTTTTGCACACCGCAGTTTTATCTGCTCCGCAGAAATTATTGATACTCTTAGCCTGCCAACAGGAATTCCTGACTGGAATGCTGAAGGCACAAAAGCAGCAACAGAAATGATACTTATAACACAAAGTATTAAAGAATTAAAACAAATTATGAGCGACTACGTCGGAATTGTTCGTAACAACAAACGCCTTTCGCGGGCAAGCCGGCGCCTCGATCTTTTGCATGAAGAAACAGAAAGGTTGTATCAGCATACAGAAGTATCTCCCGCTTTGTGTGAATTGAGAAACATGATAACAGTTGCATACCTTATTGTAAAAAGTGCTGAATTCAGAAAGGAAAGCAGAGGTTTACATTTTAATACAGATTATCCCGGGAAATCATCCATTTTACAAAACACCATTTTGTAATTATGTACTATATTTTATTTGGCCTTTTATATCTGTTTTCCCTCCTTCCTTTTTTTATTATATATGCAGTCAGCGATTTTGTATCATTTCTTTTATTCAGAATTTTTAAATACCGTTTAGGAGTTATTCTAACTAACTTAAATATTGCTTTTCCGGATAAATCAAAAAAAGAAAAACTCGATATAGCCCGGAGATTTTACACTAATCTTACAGACACTTTTTTAGAAACAATTAAGCTTATTAGCATGAGTGAAAAAACTCTAGCAAAACGCATTCAGGTTGAGTTTTCTGAAAGTGATAAATTATTTAATAGCGGAAAAGACATTTTATTCTTAAGCGGCCACCAAATGAATTGGGAATATGCGCATTATGCTTTTGCAAAAAACTTTGGCAACAGTTGGGTAGGGATTTACATGAAAATAAATAACAAAACCGTTGACCGGATATTTTATAAAATCAGAAATAAATATAATTGTGTATTAATTGCTGCGCAAGATTTTAAAGCGCAACGTCATATAATATACGACAAAAAAAATGCGCTTGCATTAATTGCAGATCAAAATCCCGGATGGCCTAAATATAGTTACTGGTTAAATTTTTTCGGATTTCCGGCACCCTTTATTACAGGACCTGAAAAAGATGCTCATCTTAGGAACCCGGCGGTTGTTTTTGTAAACTTTGTTAAATTAAAACGAGGTTTTTATAAGTTTTCTGAAAGTTTAATTGCTCAAAATGGTACAGATTTAAAAAACGGGCAACTTACCTTAACTTACAGAAACCTCCTCGAACAAGCAATACAAGAACAACCACCTAATTATCTTTGGAGCCACAAACGTTGGAAATGGACGTATGATGAATCTTTGGCTTCCAAATGGATTGATAATGTTCCTCCACCTGTTGCTACGCAACCGGTTTCATATCCCTAAACTGATACTCGGAAGTGTACTTAATGGTGGCCTCCACCCTGTTACGAACTCCCATTTTTCTGTAGATACTCCTAACGTGTTTCTTCACTGTTTCCGGGGAAATGAAAATTTTACCCGCAATCTCTTTGTAATACAAACCCCTCGACAATTCTCTGATCACCTCAGATTCTCTACGCGTCAATAAATTGTTTCTAATTTCCATATCATTTAATTTCAAACAAATATCTAAACCATAAAAAAAAATTCCATGGTGAAAACACCATGGAATTATGCTTTTTTTCTCCTATATTGTGAAATGCACTTTTTAATTTAGCATTCCGGGCTCTTTTAAAACTTTAATATTTTTCTGATCTTTGATTTTTGACCATCCTCCCAAAATATTTCTTAGGTTATTAAATCCCTGTTTCTTTAAAAGAGATGCAGCAATTACGCTTCTGTAACCGCCTGCACAATGAATGTATAAATTCTGATTATCTTCTAATTGCGAAATTTGAGTAATATCTGTAAATTGTTCGGTTGGTATATTTAATGCATTTTCAAGATGGCCTCCGGCAAATTCAGCTTCTTTCCTTACATCCAAAACAACAAGATTATTATCGTAAGGAAGATCCATAACAAGTTCATCTGCTTCAATATCAATTATCATATCACTTTTTTCTCCTGCTGAAACCCAGGCCTGATAACCGCCTTTTAGAAAACCGACAATTTTCTCAAAACCTACACGGGATAACCTTATCAATGATTCTTCTTCCTTTCCTTCTTCTGTAACCAAAACAATATCTCTATCAAAGGGTACTATCATTGCTGCCCATTCTGCAAACCTGCCCTCAAGCCCCACTGAAACGGAGCCTGGAATAAACCCCTGAGTAAAAACTGTTGCATTTCTGGTATCTAAAATATAAACATCATTTTTTAAAAGCGCTTTTAATTCATCAACACTTAAAGGTTTCAAACCGTTCTTTTTTATTTCAGCAATATCCTCATATCCTTGTTTATTCATTTTAGCATTTAAAGAAAAATATTTCGGTGCATCTTTTAATCCGGTAGTAACGGCTTTAATAAAATCTTCTTTCGATTGTGGTTGCAGTGCATAATTTTTCTGTTTTTCATTCCCGATCGTGCTTTGAGTTTCGGGCCCCATATTTTTTCCGCAACTGCTGCCCGGTCCATGCGCAGGATACACTACAATATCATCTGCCAGAGGCATAATTTTATTTTGTATTGAATCATACATTATTCCGGCAAGGTCTTCCGAACTTAATCCGCCACTGCTTAAGTCGGGCCTACCAACATCACCAACAAAAAGTGTGTCGCCGGTAAATATTGCATTTGCTTTCCCTGATTCATCATACAATAAATAACATGTGCTTTCCAATGTGTGGCCGGGTGTATGAATTGCTTTAATTTGAATATTTCCTAACTTAAAAATTTCTCCGTCATGGGCATTATAAACTTTATAGTTTGTTTCGGCCCCCGGTCCGAAAATTATTTTCGCGCCTGTTGAAGCAGCAAGATCAATATGCCCGCTTACAAAATCTGCGTGAAAGTGGGTTTCAAATACATATTTTATTTTGGTACCTCGCTTTTCAGCGATATTTAAATACTTATCAAAATCCCTCAACGGGTCCACAATTGCAGCTTCTCCGTTACTTTCTATATAATAAGCTGCCTCACTAAGGCAGTTAGTGTAAATTTGCTCTATATACATATAAACTATTTTTACAAATTTACTTATAAAATATTCTCAAATAAGATTGGTTTCATTGCTAAAAAAACCTTTTTATATTTTTTTCGACATTGGAGAATATTTCAACATCAAAGAATACTTCAAAATCTAAATAATGTAGGGAAAACACCATTAATTAAATTAAGCGATACTTTAATGAATGGAATAAATTATAAAAGACTATTTTATAAAGGAAACGGAAAGCCCCCATACTGGCAGAGAATATATTATCTATGCGAAACAAATCTTCCTGAAATGATACATTTTGTTCCTCGTATTGAAAAACTTTATTGCCCTTTAAAAGTTTTAAGAAGGGAGGATTTGAAATATGGGAAAGTAGTTGAATTTTCCTATTCAGAAATCCTGAAAGATTCCCTATCTGAATTTGAAAGGTCGGTTTTTAAGCAATGGGGAATAAATGGAGATACCACAACATTAAAAGTGCGAACAGCAACTGAAATAAGTGAAAATGCTATGTATTATTTTGAAGCAGAAAGAGCTAATAAAAGAACATCAATAGGAAATTTTTTAAAGAACATTTTCGTATAGTTAATTCACCTGTAAATTTTAAGAAATTGTAGAAGAAAAATAAATAAAAAAAACCGACTACATAATGCAGTCGGTTTTTTTTAAAACCTATTACCAATTTTCAAATAATTCAAAAAATAATTAAGCAACCATTTCTTGAACACATTGGTTCAACTCATCAATTCTTTTGTAGTTAACAAGGTAATAGATGAATTTACCTTCACGCTGAGTGGTAACAATGCCTGCTCTCCTCATAATTGCTAAATGCTGAGAGGCAACAGATTGCTCTAAACGCATTTTTACATAAATCTCAGTTACTGTGATTTTTTTCTCTGCTTCAATCAAAGCAAGAATTTGCTGCCTTAATTTATGGTTCAATGCTCTTAAAACCAGTGAAGCCTTTTTTACATTATGGTAATTAATGTTAACTGTTTCGGGAGTTTTATTCAACGCCTCTTGCTCTAAAGTATGCTCTTTTGCTTGGGATGCAACGATCATAGGAAAAATTTTTAATGTATTGACAAATAATTTCCTGCAAAGATACTTAGGTATTAATATTTTTAACCCATTGACAACGTTAAAAATTACAGTTATAATGCTTTTTATATATAGAAAAATATCTACCCGTTGTAGAATTCCTTCATATAAAACGGCTCTGTATCAACTATATTTCCAAACATACCCGAATTAAACCGCTCGTCAGAGATATTGCACATTATTTTTATGTCTGTTGCAGTTGTTTTGAAATCAATTTCAGCATCAGGACTCACGTTTAAAAATTTTTCAGCTCCGCTGCCGCAGAAAATAATTGGCATTTTTTCTTCCTGAAGGAAGGAATTTGTTAATACCACCGCTTTTGGCAAGTGAATTATATCAAGTTCATAATTAAAAAGAGCTGTGAAAACCTCCATTCTCCTGGCATCTATCATTGGGCATAGTAGTCGTGGATATTTTAAATTTTGCTTACATGATGCTGCCAAAAGATATAAATTATCGAGTGGTATCAACGGAATATTTAAAGCAAAGCATAAGCCTTTCGCAGTTGCAAGCCCAACGCGTATGCCTGTATATGAACCGGGCCCGATTGCTACTGCTACCGCAGCGAGTTGGGATGCACTTATGCCGCAATTATTCAAAAGTTTTTTTATTGCAGGATGCAGAAATGATGCATGTTCCTTTTGGACACTGTTAGTGGCAGATTCTAAAACTTTTCCGTTTGCAGAAATTGCTATTTGAGCTTGCGGGGAAGATGTATCAATGTTTAAAATATAGTTCATGCTTGCAGTGCTTCCTCTTTTAATAATGCTGCCGGAGTATATCTTTCATCTGTTTCAGATAAGTGAGAAAGTGTTTCATAAATTTTAAAAATCCCGATTTTGGCTGCCCATTCAAAAGGGCCGAAAGGATAGCCGGTTCCTAACTTCATAGCAATATCAATTTCATCTTTTGAACTTACCTTTTCTTCTAAAGCAAAATATGCTTCATTTATTATCATGTATATTACTCTGTCGGAAATTGATACCATATCAATGTTTATAAATTTGAAATTAAAATAAATACCCTATTCGTATTTGGTGTGCAAAATTAACGGTTATAAAAAGAAGATTTATATTTGAAAAAATTAAAAAAATGACTAAAAGAATTATAAAAACTTCAAACGCACCGGCACCAATCGGGCCTTACAATCAAGCTGTTATTGCAGGGAATATGATGTTTATTTCAGGTCAAATTGCAATAAATCCGGAAACGGGTGAGCTGCAAAATGCAACTATTGCTGAAGAAACAACTCGGGTAATGAAAAATATTAAAGCAATTTTGGAAGAAGCTTCTGCTGATTTTTCAAATGTTGTTAAAACTTCAATATTTTTATCCGATATGGCATTGTTTTCGGAAGTAAATGCCATTTATTCAGGTTTTTTTATTTCTGATTTTCCTGCAAGAGAAACACTTGCTGTAAGAGGCCTGCCAAAAAACGTAAACGTTGAAATCAGTATGATAGCTTTATTATGATTATTATTACCGCGCCGGTTCCTGAATTCTTAATTACCACCTTTCAAAATAAAGGTTTTGTAGTTTTATATGAACCGGAAATTACTTATGACCAATTACACGAAGAAATAACTTCTGCCACAGGCATTGTAGTAACTACCAGAATTAAATTAGACCGCCCGCTTCTGCAAAAAGCAGAAAAACTGGAATGGATAGGAAGGTTAGGCAGCGGTATGGAGTTGATTGATATTCCGTTTGCTGAATCCAAAAATATAAAACTCATTAGCACACCTGAAGGCAACCGTAATGCCGTTGCTGAACATTGTATGGGAATGCTTTTAAGTTTACTGCAAAACATACATAAAAGTTCTATCGAAGTATCCAAAAGAATTTGGAAAAGACAGGAAAACCGCGGCTACGAACTTGATGGAAAAACCGTTGGTATAATCGGTTATGGTAATACGGGACAGCGTTTTTCAGAACTGCTTACTTGTTTTAATGCAACAGTATTGGCTTACGATAAATATAAATTTGATTTTGGAGCAGGTAAAATAAAAGAAGCTAACCTCGACCAAATTAAAAAATACTCTGACGTTATAAGTTTTCATTTACCTCTTTCAGAGGAAACCACACATTTTGCAAATGAGGAATTTTTTGCCGGACTTGAAGGAAAGCCTGTAATTATAAACTCTTCAAGAGGGAAGATAATTGATACTTCAGCTCTTATAAAAGCTCTAAAACAAAATAAAATTTCAGGTGCAGGTTTAGATGTAATTGAAAATGAAAATCTTGAATCTCATACAAAAGAAGAAAAGAAGCAATTGAAATTTTTATGCTCCCGTCCTGATGTAATTGTAACGCCACACATTGCCGGTTATTCCTATGAAGCTTTCCAAAAAATGAGTGAAAGTTTACTTTATAAATTGAACATTAATTACACTTTTTAGTATATTTGTGTCAGTACAACGCTTCGGTCGCCTGAGGCGTTGTATTTTTTTTGTATTAACTTAAAAACATTTTATGGCAGACACAAATTATGTAACTCAGGAAACCTTTGATAAAATGCAAACAGAACTTCATAAAATGAAGACTGTTGACAGGCCTGCTGCAAGTGCCGCCATTGCAGAAGCAAGAGAAAAAGGTGATTTAAAAGAAAATGCTGAATATGATGCTGCAAAAGAAGCACAAGGCCTTTTGGAAGCAAGAATTAATAATATGGAATCAATGGTTGCTAACGCAAGAATTATTCATGAATCGGCAATTAACACAGACAGAGTAAGCATACTTACGAAAGTTACTCTTACAAATATGGGTAATAAAAAACAAGTTACTTATCATCTGGTATCTGAAGGTGAAGCGGATTTAAAAGCCGGGAAAATTTCAGTAACCTCGCCAATAGGAAGTGGCATTTTAGGAAAAGAACTTGGCGATATTGCCGAAATTACTGTGCCGGCAGGTGTTTTAAAATTCAGAATTGATAAAATATCAGTATAAATGAGCATATTTTCAGATATTATTTCAGGTAAAATTCCTTCACATAAAATTGCTGAAGACGATTTATTTTTTGCTTTTTTAGATATTATGCCAATGGCACACGGTCATGTTCTTGTTGTACCAAAAACGGATGTTGATAAAATTTATGATCTTGAAGACAAGTATCTTGAAAGAATATTAATATTTGCAAAACCAATTGCCAAAGCCATTGAAAAAGCATTTCCCTGTAAAAGATGCGGCTTTAGTGTTGTTGGTTTAGAGGTTCCACATACTCATCTTCATCTTATACCAATTAATACTGCAGACGATTTGAATTTCACCAGAAAAAAACTTGTTGTAACTCAGCAACAACTGGAAGAAGACAGGGAAAAAATTCTGAAAGAACTGGCCTGATTTATTTCTCCCACCTAAATGTATTTATAAGGTGCTTTATATCTGTTTCTAAAAAATCCTGAACAGGTTTTATAGAATCCGAATTTGGCGTACTGCCAAAATATAAAGCACCTCTTATAAAGTTTTTTGTAGTATCGCTCATAAAAAATTGTCGCGCCGTGGCGGCATTACCTCCTACTTTAAAATAAACGCCTGACACTCCGTTAGGATTTACAAATGCACTGTCTTTAATTGATGAGGCAACAACATTATTTTTATTTGTAAGGTTAAATGCATCGTTAACCATTTTATCAAACTCATTCACTTTTGCTGAATCACGGTAAGTATTGTCGGCATTCTTAATTTTGTAAATCGCCTTTCCTCCGATTATTTTATAGCTTAAAAAAATGCGGGCATTATATTGAGGGAAATCAATGTTAACCCAGTAATCATTTTCAGGTTTTGAATCAAAATAAGTTGTGTCCTGAATTACATTAGCATACACCGGATATTCAAATGAATATGGGAAACCTGCACGGCTAAATTTTTTGTATTCATGTACAGGAAGTTCAATTTTAAAATAACCTCGTTTTTTGGAGGTATAAACATCATTGCATGATGCAAATAAAATTAAAACTAAAAAACCTGAAAACCACCGTTTATTCATTTTCCTGAGTATTGCTGATAGTAATTTTTATTTTATCTATTCTGTTTTTATTTATTTCCAAAGGAACAAAGGTAAAATCGCCGCTAACAAGTTTTTCATTTACCTGCGGGAATTCTCCTGCAATTTCCAGAACAAGGCCTGCAAGTGAATCACTTTCGCCCTTTACTTCATTGAAAGTATCTGCCGGAAGTTTCATTGCACGGCAAGCATCATATATCATTATTTTGCCTTCAAAAATAAAATTATGGTCATCTATTTTTTTATTTACGCTCTCTTCGTTATCAAATTCATCTTCAATTTCCCCAATAATTTCTTCCATTATATCTTCAAGTGTTACAATTCCGGAAGTGCCACCAAATTCATCTACAACAATTGCAAAATGCATTCGCTTCGCTCGGAATTCCTGTAAAAGATCTTCAATTAATTTCTGCTCATGCACAAAATATGGTTTGCGTATAAGGCTTTTCCAATCGAAGTTTTGCGGTTCGTTTAAATGTGGAAGTATGTCTTTTGTATGGAGCATTCCGGCAATTTCATCAAGGCTTTTACGATAAACCGGCAAGCGTGAATAATTGAGTTCTTTTATAGTTTTTAAAACTTCATCAAATGAAGCAGATGCTTCTATTCCACTAACGTCGAGGCGCGAACGCATTATTTGTTTTACAGTTATTCCGCCAAATTTGCGTATGCCTTTCAAAATTTGTTTTTCTTCCTGCGATGCTTCGTGGTCAGGTAAAAGATCAATTGCATAATCAATATCCATATCATCAACGGACGCTGTCCTGTCGTTATTGAATTTTCTTTCAAGCTTATCGCCGAAGGCAACGAATCTTTTTGAAAACCTAAACAAAATACTGTTAACTACTTCAATTAACAATGATGAAAATGATGCAAACCATATTTTATGATTTGTAGCCCAAACTTTTGGTAATATTTCAGCAAAGAGAATTACTACAACCGAAATACAAATAAGTTTTATAAAAAACTGAAGTGTTTGAGAAATTGTAGTTGTTTCTAACCAACTTTCAAACAGAATATTGGCAATAATTATCACTGCAATATTTACAAACACATTAGCTATAATTATAGATGCCAAAAGGGTTTTAGGCTGCTCCATTAAATAGGAAATACGGCGGAAAGAGGGCTGCTTTTTAATCTTCAGCATATTCAGGTCGCGATGATTTAATGAAAAAAATGCAACCTGACTTCCTGATAATAAAAAAGATAAAAGAAGTAAAATTAAAATAGCAACAACCAACACAGTTATTGTTGCGGGAGTGATTACGTTAACATTTAAAAAAATATTAAGTACCGAATGATAGTCCAAGACTCAAAGTTTTAGTGAACAATGTCATGAAAAAAAATTCATGAAGTTTTTATTAAGGCTGTACAGATATGTCGTCATCATTTTTTGTTTCCAGATCATCAAAGCTATTATCATTTCTTTTATCAAGCATAATTAAATTATCTCCAACAACCTCAGTTGCAAATTTCTTATTTCCTTCTTTATCTTCCCAACTTCTTGTTTTCAATCTTCCTTCAATGTAAACTAAGCTTCCTTTGTGTAAATATTTTTGCGCAAGATCAGCCAATCCTCTCCACAGTACAATTGTGTGCCATTCAGTTTGGGTAACATGCTTTCCTCCTTTATCTTTATATGTTTCTGTTGTTGCAAGAGAAAACTTTGCAACAGAAATATTCCCTTCCAACAATTGTATATCAGGATCTTTGCCGAGGTTTCCTATTAAAATTACTCTATTTACTCCTCTCATATTGCAGTTTTATGGGTAACTTTTATTATATTAAGATATAAAAAAAATATGTGTTATCCTAAAATTAAAAATTTATGATTGTAAATAGAAACCAATAATTAAATTTTTTAATGAGAAATGCATGTCGGCATGATTTTGTATTACTCATACCTGATTTCAATTGAAAATCACTAAGTTAACACCAAAAAATTCTATTTATGCGTAAGGCCGATTTGATAAATAAAATTTCTGATAAAACCGGAATCCCAAAAGTTGATGTATTAGTAACGTTGGAATCTCTATTTAAAGAGATTAAAAAAAATCTTTCCGAAGGCGAAAATATTTATATAAGAGGCTTTGGAAGTTTTATTATTAAGAAAAGGGCTGCAAAAGTTGGAAGAAATATAAAGAAAAATATAGCTGTTCAAATTCCGGAACATTTTATACCGGCCTTTAAACCTTCAAAAGAATTTATTGCAGAAGTAAAAAGTTCTACTAAAATTAAAGAAGAACCCAAGATAGACGAGGAAGAATAGTAACTTTGCCCCTCGCTTTGCGAGAAAAAGTTATTTATTTTGAAAAAACCTTACTTATTAGCCTTAGCAGGAATTATTTTAATAATAATTCTTTTTTCTTTTGGAAGCACTGTTGACAAAAACAGGCCTGTTGCGCCACCCTCCAAAGTTATTGCAGATTTCAATATTTTAAATGCGGTTGACAGTTCAAAAAAGCTACTTAACCCAGTACAAATCAGCAATTTACAAAAACTGGAAGATTCTTTAAACCATACTTCAGGCGCGGGCAAAATTGCCTTTTATTCTAAATTAGCTGCCTTCTGGAAAGATTCCGCAAGGTCTTTTTTTCCGTATGCATATTATTTAATTGAAGAAGCGAAGTTGGAAAATTCAGAAAATAAACTCACCTTTGCAGCCCATTTGATGTTAGATAACCTGAGAATGCAGCAAGATGAGGAGAAAGCGCAATGGTTAACTAATCAATCGGTAGATCTTTTTAATAAGGCTTTAGCATTAAATCCCTCAAATGATGACCTTCGCGTGGGACTGGGGAGTGCATATATTTATGGCGCAGGAAGGGCAGGCAACCCTGAAGCTACAATGCAGGGAATTAAGGAACTTATGGAAGTTGCACAAAGAGACTCAAATAATTTGCAGGCTCAACTTGTTTTAGGTGTGGGAGGTATGATTTCCGGACAATTTGATAAAGCACGCGACCGTTTTCTTAAGATTGTAAATAAAGATCCCAACAATCTGGAAGCAATTGCATATTTAGCTGATACTTATGCAACAATGGGCCAAAAAGATGAAGCCATAAAATGGTACAATATCAGTAAAAAACTTGCTAATAATTCTCATTATTCTAAAGAAGTAGATGAAAGAATTAAGCAATTAAAATAATTTTTAACGAATTTATAAAACAACAAAAAAGTTTAGGTATGCCTTGTGGTAAAAAGAGAAAACGTCATAAAATCGCTACTCATAAGCGTAAAAAACGTTTGAGAAAGAACCGTCATAAAAAGAAATAAGATTCTTCCGGTGAATAACACCGTATATTATACATGCAGGAAATCCTCTCCGGTTTATCCTGCATGTATTCTCTGTTTATTCCGTTACAAGGTTTCTGAAATTTGATGCCGTGACCAAGGAATTAATAATTAATGCAGCGCCACAGGGTGTGGAAATTGCATTATTGGAAGATAAAAAACTTGTAGAGCTTCATAGCGAAAAAACTAACGCCAGTTTTGCGGTGGGCGACTTATACCTCGGAAAAGTGAAAAAACTAATTCCCGGGCTTAACGCCGCTTTTATTGATGTTGGTTTTGAAAAAGATGCTTTCCTTCATTACACTGATTTAAGCCCTTTTGTAAGGTCTCTTTTGAAATTTACAAATCAGGCAATCAATGATAATGATCCTAATGGCTTTGATTTTACTAAATTTAATGCTGAACCGGAAATTATAAAAACCGGCAAAATTACTGAAGTAATGAGCGGCCGGCCTAATGTTTTAGTGCAGATATTAAAAGAACCGATTGCTGCCAAAGGGCCGCGCCTTAGCTGCGAAATATCTCTTCCTGGAAGATTTGTTGTTGTTACCCCTTTTAATGATATAGTTGCAGTTTCACGAAAAATACATTCATCAGATGAAAGGAAAAGGCTTCAAAAAATTATTGAAGCTATTAAACCTAAAAATTTCGGTGTAATTGTTCGTACTGCCGCAGAAGGTAAACAAACTACAGAACTTCATCAGGACTTATTAGGCCTTATCGAAACCTGGAAAACTATTCAGCATAATTTAAAAGGCGCTGTAGCTCCGCAAAAAATATTAAGCGAACAAGGAAAAACAACTTCAATTTTAAGAGACCTTCTTAATGAAGATTTTAATAAGATCGTTATTAATGATAAAAACGTTTATAATGATACCAAAACTTACATTCGCAAAATTGCGCCTGATAAACAAGATATAGTTTCTTACTATAATAACGGCTTGCCTATTTTTGAAAATTTCGGGATTACAAAACAGGTTAAAGCATCTTTTGGAAAAACTGTAAACCTCCCAAGCGGTGCATATTTAATTATAGAACACACTGAAGCTCTTCACGTAATTGATGTAAACAGCGGCTATAAAAGTGTTGGTAACAATCAAGAGCAAAATGCTTTAGAAACTAATCTTGAGGCAGCAGAAGAAATTGCCCGTCAATTAAGGCTCAGAGACCTGGGCGGAATTATTGTGGTTGATTTTATAGATATGAAACTCATGGAAAACAAGAAAAAACTTGCTGATGCCATGGATCTGTTTATGAAATCTGACAGAGCGAAACATTCGGTTTTACCTATTACAAAGTTTGGGTTAATGCAAATTACGCGGCAGCGAATGAAACCTGAAATGAGCATTAACACAAGTGAAATTTGCCCCAGTTGCCACGGTACCGGTAAAATTTCATCTACCTTAATTCTTGAAGATGAAATAAGAAAAAATCTGAATTATTTAATCACTCAAAAACATCATCATCTTACAATAACGGTTCATCCTATTTTATATACTTATTTAACATCCGGCTTTCCCTCACGCAGGCTAAAATGGATGTGGAAATTCAAGCAAAAAATTAAAGTGGTAAGCAATTCAAATTACCACCTTACAGAATTCAGGTTTTTTGATGATAAGAATGAAGAAATAAAAATTTGATCTTCAAATACCTTCTATTTTATAAAGACAAATGGCTTCAAAATAATGAAGCCATTTGTTTTTATACCTTAAATATTGTTCAGTTAATTTAATTAATGATGGTGGTGGTGCAGCATTTCAGCAAATTCAGTATTGCTTACAACTTTCTCTTTCGGTGAAAAATTATTCTCAAGAGCGTTAAATAATTTTTCGATACTTAAACGTCTGTAAGTTTCATCTACCTGTTTTTCATCCTTCATCATTTTGTCGAGGTAGCTGTCGAGCCAGCTCATATCTTCACCAATGTTCATGGTTCCAAAATATTGTAAAACCTGATTACGCATAGCTTCACGAATTTCTTCGGCCTTTACTTCAATTTTATTTTCATCCATTAGCTTATCGCTGATCAGAGTCCACTTTAATTGATTTGAAAAAGTTGGGAATTCACGCTCAACTTCTTCCGCTGATTTGGGCTTTTCGCCACCATTTTGCAGCCATTTTTTCAGGAAGCTTTCAGGCAGGTCAATTTTTGAATTATCTAAATAAAAGTGATAAATCTGGTCGTGAAGCTGGTTTTTGGTTTGATAAGATAACTGATCTTCAATTTCCTTTTTAATATTTTCTCTGAATTCTTCTTCTGTTTTAATATTTTTTCCCGGAAGCACTTCATTGAAAAAATCTTCCTGCAAATTTCTTTTTACAACTCTTCCAATTTTTACAACTTCTAAAACAAAATTCTTCTTTTCAGATTCTTCACCCGGTTCAAGTCCAAGGTCTTTAATCATCATGTTCAACTTATCGGCTTCAAATGAATCTTTCAGGTTGAATGTGATTTTGTCTCCTTTTTTCAAACCTTTTAATTTCTGCTGTAAAGCAGGAGAAAAATATTTTAAAAGAACAGAATTTTCCTTTTCAATTCCGTTTTCAATAACGTTTCCGTTTTCATCAGCTTCTTTAAACAATACATTTACAACGTCTTCATCTTCTGAAATTTCCTCAGGTTCAGTCATTTCGCCACCTTTAATTCTAAGGCGGTTTACTTCATCTTCAACCATTTCATCAGTAACATTAATTTTATGTCTGGTTAAATCAGCGCTTTTCGCATCAGGTAAAGTAAATTCCGGCTTAAGGCCGATTTCAAAATCAAACTGGTATTCGGAAGGAGAATTAAAATCAAAATTTTCCTGATTTTCATAAACCGGCAGAGGCTGGGCAAAAATATCAGGTTTATTTTCATCAAGATATTTAATAAGTTCATTATTAGCCGACCGAAGCACTTCATCAATAAAAATAGACTGCCCGTACATTTTTTTAATCATTCCTGCGGGAACCATTCCTTTTCGGAAACCCGGAACATTTGCAGTTTTGCTGTATTCTTTAATTTTTTTGTCGAACGAAGGCAGGTAATCTTCTTTATTAAGTTTTATTGAAATTTTGTCGCTTAGCAAACCGATATTTTCTCTGGAAACTGTAGCCATCTGGAGTATTTTAGTCTTTCTAAAAAAGAAGGAACAGGGATAACCATGTTCCTTTTAAAAGTAGTGCGGATGATAGGGGTCGAACCTACATGCCTTGCGGCGCCAGATCCTAAGTCTGGTGCGTCTGCCAATTTCGCCACATCCGCAAACGGGCAGCAAAATTAAGTATATCTTGATAATAATAAAAAAAATGAGCAATTTATTTTAATTTTTTTTTAGCGCATAAATGAGAATTTAGGTAAATTCGTAAGGCAGATGCAGAAAACACTTTCCACTACTAAATATTCTCTTTCAGAGGAAGAAGAGAAAAAAGAAATTCTCCGGCAATACCGGGGATTACTAAGGGTTTTAAAGTCGAAAATGAAACCTGGTGACAAAATTCTGCTTCGCAGGAGTTTTGAAATGGCTGCTGAAGCCCACAAAACTATGCGCCGCAAAAGCGGTGAACCTTATATTCTTCACCCTATTGCTGTAGCAAGAATTTGTGTTGAAGAAATTGGAATGGGTGTGAGAAGTACAATCTGCGCTTTACTTCATGATACAGTTGAAGATACAGATATTACTCTTGATGATATAAAAAGAGAATTTGGTGACGAAATCGCAAAAATTGTTGATGGCCTTACCAAAATTTCTAATGTAATGGATGCCAATATCAGCCAGCAGGCTGAAAATTTTAAAAAAATACTTTTAACGCTAACTGACGATCCACGAGTTATACTTATTAAACTTGCCGACAGGCTTCATAATATGCGTACAATGGACAGCATGAAGCGTGAAAAGCAGTTAAAAATTTCGTCTGAAACAGTTTATGTATATGCGCCGCTTGCCCACAGGATGGGTTTATATACAATAAAAACTGAAATGGAAGACCTGGCAATGAAGTATATGGAACCGGATACTTACCGGTATATAGCACAAAAATTACAGGAAACGCGACGCGAAAGAACCCGTTATATCAATGATTTTATAAGGCCACTGAAAGATAAATTAGAACGCACAGGCGTGGATTTTGAAATTTATGGCCGGCCGAAAAGCATTCATTCCATCTGGAATAAAATAAAGAAAAAAGGTGTTGCTTTTGAAGAAGTTTATGATCTGTTTGCAATAAGAATAATTGTGAATGCTTCGCCTGAAAAGGAAAAAGAGGAATGCTGGAAAGTATATTCAATTATTACGGACTCATACAATCCCGCTCCGGAGCGGTTGCGAGACTGGCTTAGTAATCCAAAAAGCAACGGTTATGAAGCTCTTCACACCACAGTTATGGGGCCGGGCGGCAAATGGGTTGAAGTGCAAATTCGTACTAAACGAATGGATGAAATTGCAGAAAAAGGCCTTGCTGCTCACTGGAAATATAAAGAAGGGAAAGATGATGACAGCAGGTTTGAAAAATGGTTTCAGCAAATACGGGATGCTTTAGGAAACCAGGAAACAAATTCACTGGATTTTCTTCAAGATTTTAAAACCTCTTTTTTAGCAGAGGAAATTTATGTTTATACGCCTAAAGGCGACGTAAAAATGCTTCCGGTTGGTGCTACTGCTTTGGATTTTGCATTTAGTGTTCACACTGTTGTAGGTTCAAAATGTATTGGTGCAAAAGTTAACCATAAACTTGTACCAATTGGGCACAAACTTAAAAGTGGCGACCAGATTGAAATAATTACAAGTAACAAACAGAAGCCAAACAGTGAATGGCTGAATCTTGTAGTAACAAGCCGTGCAAAATCGAAAATTAAAGATTCTCTAAAAGAAGAAAGGCGCACTGTTGCACAGGATGGAAAGTACACTCTTGAAAAAAAGCTTGCTGCTTTAAATGTGCCAATGAACCAAGCTAATTTAGATGAACTCTGCACATTTTATAAGCAAAACTCCGCTTTGGATTTGTGGTATGAAATAGCCATAAAAAAAATAGACTTACGGGAACTGAAGGAATTTACTGTTTCAGGTGATAAAATTACTGCCCCTAAAATAAATAAGCCAGTTGAAGAACCTCAACAGGAAACAAGCAAGCGTGAACCAAAAAAAGATACTGAACTTATAATTTTCGGAGAAAGCAGCGACAGAATAATGTACACACTTGCCAACTGTTGCAAGCCTATTCCGGGAGATGATGTTTTTGGGTTTATTACCACCGGCGAAGGACTAAAAATTCATCGTACCAATTGCCCAAATGCATCACGGCTGCTTGCAAATTATGGGCACAGGGTTGTTAAAACAAAATGGGCGAAAAACAAAGAGATTTCCTTTCTTACAGGTTTAAAAATAATTGGAGTAGATGATGTAGGAGTCATCCATAAGATTACAAATCTGATAAGCGGTGAACTTAAATTTAATATTTCAGCAATGACAATTGAGGCACGTGAAGGAATTTTTGAAGGAAATGTAAAAGTGTTTGTTCATGATAAGGATGAACTTGACAATCTTGTTTCTGAACTGCTTAAACTTCCCGGTATAACCCGTGTTGACAGATATGATACGGAATAATTTAGGATTTTTTGATTTTCAATTATAAATTTCTTGCAATAACAATTTTCTGTATTTCGCTTGTACCTTCTCCTATAGTGCATAATTTGCTATCGCGATAAAATTTTTCTACCGGAAAATCTTTTGTATATCCATAACCGCCAAATATTTGAACTGCATCGGTACTAATTTCAACAGCTATTTCACTTGCATAGTATTTTGCCATTGCAGATTCTTTAGTCATTGGCAAACCTTTCATCTTTAAGTAGCATGCCTGATTTATTAAATGTTCAGCAGCAGCAATCTTAGTTGCCATATCTGCAAGTTTAAAAGCAATTCCCTGAAAATTAGCAATAGGCTGATCGAACTGCTGCCTTTCCTGTGCATACTGAAGTGAAGCTAAATATGCGCCTTTAGCAATACCAAGGCTTAATGCTGCAATTGAAATCCGGCCACCGTCAAGAATCTTCATCGCTTGTTTAAAACCATCTCCTACTTCGCCAAGCCTTTGACTGTCGCTGATAAGGCAATTATCAAAAATCATTTCAGCAGTTTCGCTTGCACGCATTCCCAGTTTATTTTCCTTTTTGCCGCCTCTGAAGCCTGCGGTTCCTCTTTCTACAATAAAAGCAGTACTGTTATTTTTAGCACGCGGTTCGCCGGTACGGCACATAACAACAGCAACGTCACCACTTATGCCATGAGTAATCCAGCTTTTGGTACCATTTAATATCCAGTTGTCGCCATCACGAACTGCAGTTGTTTTCATATTCCCGGCATCGCTACCTGTGTTGGGTTCGGTTAAACCCCAAGCGCCGATATATTCTGCAGTTGCAAGTTTCGGCAGATACATTTCTTTTTGTTCCTCATTGCCAAAGGCAAGAATATGCCCTGTGCAAAG
>JAFDXB010000009.1 GCA_018268175.1 Bacteroidota bacterium
ACCCATATCGTGAGCAATGCTTCGTATGTATGTACCTGTTGAGCAATTTATTACAAAATCAATTTCAGGTAAATTTATATTTGTGATTTTAAAATTATGGATGAATATTTTTCTTGGCTCCAATTCTACATCCTCACCCCTTCGTGCAAGTTCATATAAACGTGTTCCGGCTTTTTTGATTGCTGAAAATACCGGTGGCTTTTGCCATTGTTCACCTCTATAATTTTGTGCATAATTTAGAATACTTTCTTCAGTAATTCCATCAATTGATTTAAAATCCTGAGGTTCACTTTCAAGGTCATAAGTAGGAGTTACAGCACCCAGAGTAATTTTCCCGGTGTACTCCTTCTGAGCAGCCATATACTCATTTATTTTTTTAGTAAACTTACCTGTGCAAATTATTAACAGTCCGGTGGCAAGCGGGTCAAGGGTGCCGGCATGGCCAACTTTTTTAATTTTTAAATTATTTCTTATTTTCCTTACCACATCAAAAGAAGTCCAGTGCGGTTCTTTATCAATAAGAATCACGCTTCCTTCTTCAAACTTCCTTTTCTGTTCATCATTTAAATGAATATTGTGCGAAATCTTTGGAAGAGAATCTTTATTGTCTTCTTTATATTTTTGGAAGTACGAACCTTTTGCCATAATTAATAAGCTCTTGCAAAAATCACACGTTGTGAACTTGGTTTACCTGAATAAATACAAATGCCCGGTTCAATTTTACCGTCAAGAGGAATGCATCTTATTGTTGCTTTAGTATCCTCCTTAATTGCTTCTTCAGTTTCGGGAGTTCCATCCCAATGCGCCAATATAAATCCTCCTTTGTCAAGTAATTGTTTAAATTCCTCATAGCTGTCTGTTGTGTAAGTATTGTCAGCTCTGAATTTCAATGCCTTTTCAAAAATATTATTTTGAATTTCAATTAAAAGGCTTTCAACTGTTTCTACAGACTTGTCTATTGATACAGAAATTTTTTCTTTTGTATCACGCCTTGCTATTTCAACAACATTATTTTCAATATCTCTCAAGCCAAGCGCCATTCTTACCGGAACACCTTTTAGTTCATACTCAGCAAATTTCCATCCGGGACGTGAATTATCACTGTTATCATATTTAACTCTTATACCTTTGCTTTTAAGGTTGCCAACAATTTCCAAAGCTTTTTCATCAACAGTTTTTTTACTTTCTTCTCCTTTATAAATTGGCACAATCACAACCTGTAATGGAGCTATTTTAGGAGGAAGCACAAGCCCGTTATCATCACTGTGAGCCATTATTAAGGCGCCTATCAGCCTTGTAGAAACACCCCAACTCGTTGCCCAAACATATTCAAGTTTATTTTCCTTGTTCATAAACTGAACATTAAATGCTTTGGCAAAATTCTGCCCAAGGAAATGGGAAGTTCCGGCCTGTAAAGCTTTCCCATCCTGCATCATAGCTTCTATGCAATAAGTTTCATCAGCACCGGCAAAGCGCTCATTAGCCGATTTTATTCCTTTAATTACGGGCACTGCCATATAGTTTTCAACAAAATCAGCATAAACATTAAGCATCTTTTCTGTTTCTTCCATAGCTTCCTGTTTTGTTGCATGAGCGGTATGGCCTTCTTGCCATAAAAATTCCGCTGTGCGCAAAAACAAGCGTGTACGCATTTCCCAGCGAACAACATTTGCCCATTGATTTATAAGTAAAGGAAGATCGCGATAGGATTGAATCCAGTCTTTATAAGTATTCCAGATAATGGCTTCACTTGTCGGCCTTACAATTAACTCTTCTTCAAGCTTTGCTTCGGGATCTACTATTAGCTTCCCTTTATTTTCAGTATCTGTTTTTAAACGATAATGAGTAACAATAGCGCATTCTTTTGCAAAACCTTCAGCATTTTTTTCTTCCGCCTCAAATAAGGATTTAGGTATGAATAAAGGAAAATATGCATTTACATGCCCGGTATCTTTAAACATTTTATCAAGCACATCACGCATATTTTCCCAAAGGGCATAACCGTAAGGTTTTATTACCATGCAACCTCTTACTGCAGAATAATCCGCAAGACCACCTTTAAGTACAAGATCATTATACCACTGCGAATAATCTTCATTTCTAGAGGTTATTTCTTTACTCATAAATTTTAAATTTTCTAATTAGCACATTTTTAACACCGATAATAAAATTATAAGAAATGTTTAAACCCATATTTCTTATTTTGGAATCGCAAAAATAAGTTCATTATTTATTTAAATATTTAAACGATGAAAAATAAACTACTCTTTATTTTATTTGCAGTTTTTACATTTATTATGGCAAGCTGCACAACATCATATAAAAACAGTCAAACTGTAGATGATGTATATTATTCACCGTTAAAAAATATTCCTGATGAAGAAGTTGTGAATCAGGATGAAGTAACGCGTGATCGCCAAATAAGAATGTCGGTGGTTGATCCGCGCTGGAGAACCCTTGATATGTATTATGATTACAACTATAATCCATATAATTACTATGGTTATGGTTATGGTTATTATTACAATCCTTATTATTATTCATATCCTGTATATTACTATCCGGGGCTCTCTTATATAAAATCAGTTAATTCCACTCCACGCACAACAAACTTATCAACATATACTCCGGCGGTTAAATCAAAGCCACAATCACCGAAAAATAGAAATAATTACGGAAGCTATAATAACAGCAATTCAAATTCTACAAGAAGAGTAATAACCAATAGTACAGGAAATGACAACCGCACTTATTCTCCTTCTTCAAATGTAAACTCCGGTTCAAGAGGAAGTTCTACACCTGTTACGCGACCAACAAGGCCTTAAAAAAATTGAAATTAAGCATGAAAAAACTTTTACTCCTTTTTTTTATAATAATCACAGGAAAAGCTTTCTCACAAATTCCTGAAGATGCTATCCGTTATTCATGGTATCCTCAAAACGGGACAGCAAGAATTAATGCTGTTGGAGGAGCAGTCGGATCTTTAGGTGGTGATATTACCTCAATGTTTGTAAACCCCGCCGGTATTGGTTTCTATAATTCTAAAGAGGTTGTTCTGGGTTTAAATTTTATTAATTCAAAAAATTCTGCGCTTTACCGCGATAATAAAAGCACCGCCACAAAAAATTCTGTCGGCCTTAGCCCAATTGGATTAGTGATTGGCTTAGGAAAACAATCCGACAAAATGAAGAGTTCAACTTTTGCACTGGGCTTTAATCAAACAGCGAACTTCAATAACTACCTTAATTTCAGTTCGCTTAATAATTACAGTTCTTACAGTGAAACATTTGCAGAAGAATTTTCAAACAGTAAATTGTCTATTGATGATGTGCTTCAAAGTAATTCGCCATACCCATTTACATCTGCGCCGGCACTTTATACTTACCTGATTGATACTGTAAAACTTTCAGATGGTTCTTATACAATAAAGGCTGCGCCTGAATATATTCTTGATGCCGGTGAAGCCTTAAATCAAAAATTCATTAAAAAGGAATCAGGAGGAATTTATGAAATTGCAGCAAACGCTGCCGTCAATTATAATGATAAATGGTTCTTCGGAGGAACCTTAGGAATACCTATCGTTTATTATAAAAGTGATTTTACAGTTGAAGAAAATGACACTTCTTCAAATTCATCAAATCATTTCAGCAGTTTTACTTACAACGACAGGTTTACAACTTCCGGAGCCGGAATAAATTTAAAGGCAGGAGCAATTTACCGTCCAAAAGAATATATAAGAATTGGGCTTGCCGTGCATTCTCCTACTTTCATGTATTTATCAGATAAGCGCAGAACTAATCTAATAACAAACCTTGAAAATCCAATAGGGTCATTTGAAGTAAACTCTATTACTTTTTCAAATAATCGTGAAGGCAAATCATCTTACAATCAGATGTCGCCCTGGAAAGCCATCTTAAGCGGCTCTTATGTTTTCCGCGAAGTTGAAGACACACGCAAACAAAAAGGTTTTTTAAGTGCCGATATTGAATATGTAAATCATAAAAATTCATCTTTCAGAAGCGCAAATGAAGATCCCGACCAGCAAGAAAAAGATTACTTTACTCAACTTACAAAAGTTGTAAAACAACAATATAAAGGTGCATTTAATTTCCGCGTAGGCGGCGAATTAAAATTCAATGTAATTATGGCCCGGCTTGGCTTTGCTTACTATGGAAACCCTTACAAAAACAGCCCTGAAAAAGCTAATCAAATGCTGTTAAGCGGTGGATTGGGTTATAGAAACCACGGTTTTTTTATTGATCTGACTTATGTTCATGCAACTAAAAAAGATGTTTACTTCCCTTATCGCCTTTCAGACAGGCAAAACACATATTCAACTATTAATAAAACCTCGGGGCAAATAATGGCAACAGCAGGTTTCAAATTATAAATGCTCAGCCGGAATGATTATTTACCATTTCAATAATCTTTTCGGCTGAATTTTTATCTGCTTTTATCCAATTAAAAGAAATGTCCTTTTTAAACCACGTCATTTGTCGTTTTGCATAATGCCGTGTATTTTGTTTTATCAATTCTATTGCTTTTTCCAGAGTGTACTTACCTTCTAAATATCCAAATAATTCTCTGTAACCTACGGTTTGAAGGGCATTTAAATTTTTATATTTCATCAGCGACCTTACCTCCTCTTCCAGTCCTTCAGCAATCATTTTATCAACTCTTGAATTAATATTTTCATACAATTTTTCACGAGGAAGTTCCAAACCAAATTTTATAATATTAAAATTCCTTTCTTTCTTTTCTTTTCTCTGAAATTGCAGAATTGATTTTCCTGTTTGCCTTAAAACTTCCAAGGCTCTCATTATTCTTCGAGGATTTTGAATTTCTCCTTTTTCATAAAATTCCGGATCTTCATTTTTGAGTTCTTGCAACAATCGTTCAATACCGAATTGTTGAAAAGAAAAATTTATGTGTTCCCTTATTTCAGCATCTATTGGCGGAATTTCGTCAAAGCCTTCGCAAAATGCTTTTAAATATAAGCCGGTTCCTCCTGTTAGGATAATCTTATCATGCTTTTTAAAAAGTTGTTCACTTATTTCAATAGCATATTTTTCAAAATCTGCGGCTGAAAAATTTTCAGTAATAGAATGTGAAGCAATAAAATAATGTGTTGCAGTTTCTAATTCTTTCAATGAAGGCCGCGCCACACCAATATTTAATTCTTTATAACATTGCCGGCTGTCGCCGGAAATTATTGGGCAATTATATTTTTCAGCAAGCTGAATAGCAATTTCAGTTTTACCAACTGCTGTGGGCCCTGCAATAACTATAACAGTTTTATCAGAATTCATCACCGGCATCTTCCTGCTCTTCGGATTCGCTTTCAACACCCTCTTCACTAAAACCATCCTGAAGTGCTTCAGGCTTTAGATCATATTTATCTTCCATTTCTGCTAAACGTGGATCCACATTGGTTTTTGTGCCATACTGTGATGGGCCTATACCTTCCTTTTTAATGCAGGCGGGATATTCAAGGCGACTGTTTTCCGATTTATCAACCTGAATCAGTTCTACCATAAAATGCCAGTTTTTATTGAAATCGTAATGGAAAATAAACTTTTGATTAGGATCCTTTATTTCACTTCCAATAGTGGTTGCTTCCATAATAAGAGGATCAACTTTATATTTTTTATCATATTTTTCGCGGCTTATTTCCCGGCCTTGTTGCCAGGAATCGTTGCTACGGAAAAATGTTGCTTTATGCTTGTCATCAAATTCATAACTTTTAAGAATACTTAAAAAAAGATCATGAAATGTTTGGGTATGCTTAATTGTAATATCGCGGTAAACACTATCATCCTCTTCCCAAAAAACCCTGAATTTTAAAACTGCCATATTTCAAATTTAGGTAATAATATTCTTTCAGGATTATATAAAAAAATAATTAATGCTTAACTACTTCAATTCCCAATTCTTTTGCTTTAACTTTTAAAAGTTCAAAGGCAGCTTCATAAGAATTTTCTATTTCACCATCCAGAATTGCTTCGCGGATATGATTTTTAAGTATGCCTACAGTTCTGCCGGGAGGCAGGTTAGCAGCTTGCATTATCATTTCGCCTGTTAATGGTGGTTGCCAGTTTCGTATATGGTCCTTTTCTTCAACTTCGCGGCAGCGTTGCCTTACAAGCTCGAAGTTCTCTAAATATTTCTTTACTTTTTGTTTGTTCTTTGATGTAATATCTGCCTCACACAATAGCATCAGTGAATCCAAGTCATCGCCGGCATCAAATAATAGCCTCCGTATTGCACTATCAGTTATTTCTTCTTTGCTCAAACTTATCGGCCTTAAATGCAATTCAACAAGTTTTTTTACAAAACGCATTTTATCGTTTTGAGGTAGTTTAAGTTGGGCAAAAATTTTAGGAACCATTCTTCCGCCGAGAACTTCATGGCCATGAAAAGTCCACCCCTGGCCGCTTTCAAATTTTTTTGTTGCAGGCTTAGCTATATCATGAAGAACGGCGGCCCAGCGCAACCAAATATCATTTGTGGTTTTAGAAATGTTATCAACTACCTGTAAAGTGTGGTAAAAATTATCTTTATGACCTTTCCCATCAATAAATTCCGCGCCTGCAAGTGCAGTCATTTGCGGGAAAAACCTTTCCAGCAAACCACTTTTATAAAGAAGGTCGAAGCCAATTGAGGGTTTTGAACACATCAATATCTTATTGAGTTCCTCTGATATTCTTTCCCTGCTTATAATATCAATTCGTGCTGCATTTTCTGCAATAGCCCTGAATGTATTTTCTTCAATTTTAAATTCAAGCTGATTTGCAAAACGGATTGCCCTTATCATCCGTAAAGGATCATCGGAAAAGGTTTTTCCGGAATCGGTGGGAGTTACAATTATTTTGTTATTAAGGTCTTTAATACCGCCGAAAGGATCAATAAGTTTTCCGAAATCAGATTCGTTGAGGCTAATGCTAAGAGCATTTATTGTAAAATCGCGCCGCAACTGGTCGTCGTGTAATGTTCCCGGAATTACGTGCGGATTGCGGCTTTCAGGAGTATAGCTTTCTTTTCGGGCGCCTACAAATTCAAGATCAATATCATTTAATATAAGTTGTGAGGTACCAAAATTTTTAAAGAAACTAACTTTCGGATTTCCTGCGACAGCAGATAAATTTTCTGCAAATTCAATTGCATCGCCAAGAACTACAAAATCCATATCCTTGGTTTCCCTTCCCAAAATTTTATCCCTTACAAAGCCTCCTATCAGGTAAACTTTATATCCTGTATTTTTTGCTACATCTGAAACGAAGTTTAAAATTTTTAATTCAGAGGCAGTAACATTAATGTCCATTCCGGCAAAAATAACTAATGCTTAAAAAAAATGAGGCATTTCTATTTTAATATGAAAAATAGATTTTTATCTTGTGCCACTTTGGTAATGGGCATTCTTATTGACTATTATATTTTCCACCCAAAACCAAAACTTAAATTGACAAACTGACGAAGAAGAAAATATGAATAAAAAATATTATTTGGATAGAAATGAGGATGAACTTGAATTTATGCCGATAATTCCATTAAATGAAGATGATGACGGAAACGATGATGGATTAACGATTCCGGCGGAATTACCTATCATTCCACTTAGAAATACCGTTCTGTTTCCGGGTGTTGTTATACCTATAACAGTGGGGAGAGACAAATCAATCAAGGCAGTTACCGAGGCATACAAATCTGACAAATTGATAGGAGTTGTTGCACAAAAAGACAGTTCCGTTGAAGAGCCTATGGTAAATGATTTAGAAAGTATAGGCACTGTGGCGAAAATTGTTAAGCTTATAAAAATGCCGGATGGTGGAACTACTATAATTATTCAGGGCAAAAAAAGGTTTAAATTAGAAAAGATAACATCTGAAGACCCTTATTTTAAAGCAAACATTACATTGCTTGAAGATATAAATCCGGAAAATGATGAAAATTTTAAGGCCCTTGTCGGCAGTATAAAAGATCTTGCCGGTCAAATTGTAGGGTTATCCCCCAACCTTCCCAGCGAAGCTGCAATTATTTTAAAAAATATTGAAAACCCTTCATTTTTAATTCACTTCGTAAGCAGTAATCTTAATAGTGAGATAAGGCAAAAGCAACAACTTCTCGAATTAAATGATATTAATTCAAGGGCTGAACTGCTGATGAAACTTATGCATACAGAATTGCAGTATGCAGAACTAAAAAATAAGGTAACTAATAAAACCCGCGCTGAGCTTGACAAACAACAACGTGAATACTTCCTGCAACAGCAGATGAAAGCAATTAAAGATGAACTTGGTTCAGATAATGTTGCAGAAGTAAAAGAAATGCAAAAAAGAGCCGAAGGAAAAAAATGGCCGGAATATGCAAAACTTGCATTTGAAAAAGGTATTGAAAGGCTCGAAAGAATGCATCCTTCAACTCCGGATTATTCTGTTGTTTATAACCACCTTGACCTTTTATTAGATCTTCCCTGGAATGATTATACTCAAGACCATTATGATTTAAAAAAAGCAAGAAAGATTTTAGATCATGACCATTATGGTATGGACAGAATAAAGGAACGCATTCTTGAATACCTTGCTGTTTTAAAATTAAAGGGTGATATGAAAAGCCCCATTCTTTGTTTTGTCGGGCCGCCCGGAATTGGTAAAACCAGTTTAGGTAAAAGTATTGCATCGGCAATTAACCGTAAATATGTAAGAGTAAGTTTAGGAGGCCTTCACGACGAAAGTGAAATCAGAGGCCACCGTAAAACATATATCGGCGCAATGCCCGGGCGAATAATTCAATCTATTAGAAAAACAAAAACAGGAAATCCTGTAATGATACTTGATGAGATTGATAAAATAGGAAGCGACCACAGAGGCGACCCTTCAAGTGCACTTTTGGAAGTGCTTGACCCCGAGCAAAACAATACTTTTTACGACAATTTCCTTGAACTTGAATATGACTTAAGTAAAGTTTTGTTTATTGCAACCGCAAACTCATTAAGTTCAATTCAGCCGGCGTTGCGTGACAGGCTTGAAATAATTGATCTCAGCGGATACGCTGTTGAAGAAAAAGTTGAAATTGCAAAACGGCACCTTATTCCCAAACAACTTGAAATGCATGGATTAAAAAAAGATGCATTTAAAATTTCGGATAGCGTTATTGAAAAACTTATTTCTGATTACACCAGAGAAAGCGGAGTTCGCGAACTTGACAGGCAGCTTGCATCAATAATGCGTTATGAGGCAAAAGAGTTGGTAATGAAAGGAAAACTTAAGCCATCGCTTTCCAATAATGATGTTGAAAAGATTTTAAATAAACCGCGCTTTTCATCAGAATCGTATAAAATGGTGAATATGCCCGGTGTTGCTGTGGGGCTTGCATATACCAGTGTTGGCGGAGATATTTTATTTATTGAAGCCCAGTTAACCGACGGCAAAGGAGATTTAAAGCTTACGGGTAACTTAGGGAATGTGATGAAAGAAAGTGCAAGCACAGCACTTACATGGATTAATGCAAATGCAAAAAAGTTAAAGATTGACCCTGCTGTTTTTTCACAAAAAGTTGCACATATACATGTGCCTGAAGGAGCAATTCCAAAGGATGGCCCCAGCGCCGGGATTACAATGATGACAGCGCTTGCAAGCGCATACACAAACAGAAAAGTGAAGCCTTATCTTGCCATGTCGGGAGAGATAACTTTGCGTGGCCAGGTGTTGCCTGTTGGTGGCATAAAGGAAAAAATATTAGCTGCTAAACGATCTGGAATAACCGAGATAATTCTTTCTGCTCAAAATCAAAAAGATGTTGAAGAAATAAATCCTGAATTTATAAAAGGTGTAAAATTCAGTTATGTAAAAACAATGAATCAGGTGCTCGATAAAGTGTTGGAGTAAGAAATATTGTTAATGATTACAGCAACTCTTGCGAAACAACCCTTTAAAAAATGAACTTATTGAATGATAAATTTTGCCTTTCATAAATAAATTTGAAAGGCAAATTTACATAAACGATATGCAAAATTTTGTTATATAAATTATGCCTGAACCATATTATAAAGGTTGCACCTGTTTTTAAGGTCTTCCAATAAAAAAATCATTAGGAATTCTGAATTTTTTAATTCATCAATTTGATATTGGGCTTCAAGAGTTTCAAGAGTAATTATGTCTGCCCAAAACTCATCATCAGTTAATTTAAGCGCTAAATTAAACAGAGCCTGATAATAAAATGAAATTGAAATTGCAAAAGACGGATTCATAAATTTTAGTTTTCAAAACAAATTTACATTTATGTATATAAATTATCCGTTTATAAACACTTATGTTTATTTTATGTAGATATTAATTATACAGTTCCGTTTATTTCTTTGTAAAGTGAAAAAAAGAAAGGAAATAAACAGGGGCAAATTGCTTCAGGAATGGGTGGAACAAAGCGGCATTTCTGTGGTAACTCTCGTAAAAAAGGCAGGATATAAACACAGAGGAAGTTATTATTCCCATATTTTAAAACCGGATTTGTCGTTTACCATATTGCGCAGATATGCTGATGTTCTTAAAATAAATTTTACTGAAGAAATGGCGGGCCTTCAAACATTTGCATTTGAAGATGAATTAATGGAACCATACTCCGATCCAAAAAATTTAAAACAGGCGGGAGAATTAATAAACCATTGGAAACAAAAATATTTCAATCTTTTGGAAAAGTATTCCCGCTTAATAGAAAGTGAAAAAAGCTAATGCGAAAACAGGTTGCAGCTATTCATTAATTACTTTTTTTAAACCATTAAGGAATTAAGTTTTTTTTCGAAGAGAAAAAATAATGCTTCTGCCTCCCTTTCACCATATTTAATTTATTTTCGGGCATGGCACTTACCAAATTATTCCGCGACTTTTTCAATAGCGAGCGTTCTGCCGGTATTTTACTCATAGGCTGCACAATTCTTTCTCTACTATTAACTAATTCAAATTTAGGTGATAGCTATTTGCAAATATGGAATGCAAAAGTTTCAGGTGAATCAGTTACCCACTGGATCAATGATGGCCTTATGGCTATTTTCTTTTTAATGATAGGCCTTGAACTTGAAAGGGAAATTTATAAAGGAGAATTATCAGATATAAAAAAAGCACTTCTGCCTGTTATGGCAGCAATTGGCGGGATTCTCGTTCCTGCGGCTATTTACTTTTTTCTTAATTATTCTTCCGACACAAAAAGCGGTATCGGTATCCCAATGGCTACCGATATTGCATTTGCTCTTGGCATACTTTCTTTGCTTGGGAAACGTGTGCCTGTTTCTCTTAAAATATTTTTAGCAGCTCTCGCAATCACTGATGACATAGGCGCTATCCTGGTAATTGCAATTTTTTATACAACAACTATTTCGTGGATAAACATATTAATTGCAGCCGCGATATTTGTATTTCTTGGTGTACTTAACAGATTAAAAGTTTTCAATTTCATTCCATATCTTATTGGTGGAATTGCTGCATGGTATTTCATGCTTCATTCAGGTGTTCACGCAACAATTACAGGTGTTATTCTTGCCTTCGTAATACCATTCGGTTCAGGTTCTTCTAATTCACTTTCTTACAAATTGCAACATTTTCTTCATACACCTGTTAATTTCATAATTCTGCCATTATTTGCTCTTGCAAACACCGCCATTATTATTGTTCCGGATTGGTATAACGGCTTATTTGAAAATTATGCTCTCGGTATTTTTGGCGGCCTCGTTATCGGTAAGCCCGTAGGAATAGTACTTTTTTCAATTCTTATTATAAAATCAGGTTTGGCGGCTTTGCCGAAAGATGTAAGTTTTAAACAATTAGTGGGAACCGGATTCTTAGGAGGCATAGGATTTACTATGTCTATTTTTATAACTCTTTTAGCGTTTGATAATTTAAATTACATCAACGGTTCAAAAATTGCAATACTCTTGTCTTCGTTAATTGCAGGAATTACAGGATTTGCGATTTTAAAAAGTTCAATAAAAAATTAATGTTATTATGAAAGCCATCCTCAGCCTTCTTATTTGTTCAACTTTATTTGCTTGCAGTAATTCAAAAAAGGCAATTAGCGATAATCCTTACCTGTTCAGCAACAGCGCTGAAGATGTTGCAAAGCATCTTTCTGTTCTGAAATCGGGAAAGTGGAAACTTATTGAAGTGAATGGCCAGCCAGTTGACAGTGTAAACGGACAAATTCCTTACATAAAATTTGATGAATCGGGAAAAGCCGGCGGCACTGCGGGTTGTAATACTTTTTCAACAAATTTTAAAATTGATAAGGGAAACAAAATCAGCTTTTCACCTGTAATTTCTACGCGTATGGCTTGTGCCGATATGTCGGTTGAAGACAGGTTATTTCCGGTGCTAACCGAAGCAGATAATTATACTCTTACTGAATATGAACTTACATTAAATAAGGCAAAAATGTCGCCACTGGCGAAATTTGCAAGAATGAGGAATTAATTATAAAACCCCTTCTTTAATGTGATCTTTGATTGTTTTCCAATAATCTTTTCCGTATTCAACTAAAATTTCCCCACCCTCGGGAATTGTTTTTGTCGCTATCAACATTATTCGTTTTTTACGAATTTCATATACAGAATTATTTTTCAGACCTTTTACCTTTGTAAGTCCATCGGCATCATTAGCGTAGCGTGCTAAATTATTTCCTTTTACTGAAGCGTCAACAACGTGATTTTTATTTACATAAAATATATAGAGGTTTTGCCCATTTTGGTGGTCAGCATCTTCCCATGATGTAACCTTGCCCGTATATTCTAAAATCTCTGTTCCTTTTGCAATTTGTTTTTTTGTAAAAAGCCCTTTGCCTGCATTGGGTATTGTGGACTTTTTAATTATAAAATCCGATTTAGTAAAAGTCATACTGCAAAAATTTAAGGCGGTAAAAGTAGCGTATTTAGAAATTACTTTTAATTACTAAATAATCTTTCAGAAAGTTTTTTATCATAACCATAAACATCTTTGCTGAAATGCACCGTCCCATTGTTAGAAACATAACAAGTAAAGTATGTTATCATTACCGGCACCGGATGTAGCAAACTCACCCATTTTTCTTTTCCCGAATTCATTGCAGCTACAATTGCAGAATCTGTCCATTGCGGCTGATCTCTTAATAAAAATTCAGCAAGCTCCTTAGGCTTCTGTATTCTTATACAGCCGTGGCTGAAAGCACGGTTGCTGCTATTGAACAAACTTTTTGCAGGAGTATCGTGTAGATAAATATTGTAGTTGTTGGGAAAAATAAATTTAACGAGCCCGAGAGAGTTGCTGCCTCCCGGCTTCTGGCGTACTACAGGCAAACCGTTCCTGTAACCAGTAATCTCCATATTATGATTGGCAATATAATTTTTTTGTCTGCTCATTCCGGGTACAATCTCATTTCGTACAATTGATTCAGGCACATTCCAATAAGGAGCAAACACCACATATTTTAAATTATCAGTGAATATCACTGAAGATGTTCCTTCTTTGCCAACAACAATATTCATTTTCAAAACAACATTATTATTCTCAAAAACCCTGAGAGTAAAATCAGGGATATTCGCAACAATTATAATGTTCGATTTTATTTCAGGCAACCAGCGCATTCTCTCAAGGTTAACAAGCATTTGCTTTATTCTTTCAGATGCACTGATATTTAATTCTGTAATCAGGTCTTTATCAACTTTTCCATTTTGAATTAAGCCATAGCGGTCTTTAGCAATATCAATATGTGCTGCTAAAGCAGAATCGAACAATTCGGGTTCAGTAAATTTGTAAGCAGTGTCTTCAAATGCAAGCCTGTTTTTTAAAAGAGAAATTTGAGGTGTTCGGTCATTAAGTTTAACACTCAAATTTAATGGAAGTGTATCCCAGCCTCCATTCTTTTCAATATCGTAATATTTGGAAAGTGAATTTGCCAAGTCCAAATATGTTTTATTAACAGGCAACCATTCTTCTGAGTTCTTGCCATTGTGTTTTACAAGAGAGTCGAGCAGGGCAACAGGATCAATTTTTTTTCTGGGAATGTGCCATTGTAAATCAGAGGGATTAATTTTTCCCGCGAAAGCGAATTGAGCATATTCAAAAAAATGCAGAGTTAAACTTAATTCTGTTGCAAGCCGGAATTCAGGTTTTAATTTTAATGTTGAATCTGCTATTAGCTTTTTCATTCTTTCTGAAAGTTGCGGCTCATACAAAGTACTGTCGCGGTTGGTTTGCATATAATAGTTCTGCATATTCCAAAACACCTTAGCTTGTTCGGCAAGGCCATCTTCATTAAACCAGCAATATTGGAAATTCCTGCTTATGTAAAAATCCATTATCCTGCGTGAAGTACTTTCCGGCAAATTAAATTTATTGTTGAAAGCCACTATCTCGCTACTGTCTAATTTCATAGTTGTAATAGCAGTTTGCGGTGTGATAGTGGTATCTCTTGTTATTACCGGATTTTCAGCGGGAGATTTACAACAAAGAAGTGAGGAAAGTATTAATGACAGAAATATTATTAAACGCACAACACAGAAATTTATATAAAAGTGGAAATTAATGTAATTTTTAACCATTCAATCTATGAATTCTTAAATTTTATTGTAATTTTGCTGAATGCTTTTTCCGCAATTACATATTAAACCAGAACAAAGGCCGTTGCTTTTGGGGATTCGTCATTTTTGTGACGATTCGTTTAAAATGTTTTCTGCATTTTGCGTTAAACTATTTTACTTTTCTTCCTACAAAGACTTTCAGAAGTAGGCCCTGATTTAACGTTCTGTTGAATTAGGAAAATCCTTTTATAAAAAATCTATATCTGCTCAGCAAGGCTGATCATTAAAACACAACCATGAAACCACGAGGCAAAATCTCAAACAGTGCAATCATTATTCTTACTATTGCGGCAATAAATATTCTTGTATTTACTGCTGCATTGTTCCATTCAGGATGGTATTATATTGGAGCAATTACATTTATTATGTTTGCAATTGCAGTTTACGACAGATTGCAACGTAAACATGCAGTTATCCGCAACTTCCCGCTGATAGGGCATTTCAGATATATTTTTGAATCTATAAGGCCGGAAATGCGGCAATATTTTTTTGAATCCGACCTCGACGGGAGGCCTTTTAACAGGCGCCAAAGATCTATAGTTTATCAAAGAGCTAAAAGTGAAAAGCAAACTGTAGCCTTTGGAATGCAGGCAAATCCCTCCGTACCGGGATATGAGTGGGTAGCTCATTCATTATATCCGGTTCATTTAAAGGAAGACGACCTTCGTGTTAATATAGGCAACTTTCAGTGCAGCCAACCATACAATGCTAGTATATATAATATTGGCGCAATGAGTTACGGAGCCTTAAGTAAAACCGCAATTGCTTCTCTCAATGCCGGTGCCCGGATAGGAAATTTTGCTCATAACACCGGTGAAGGTGGAATAAGTACACATCACCTGAAAGGTGGAGACCTTATTTGGCAAGTGGGAACAGGATACTTTGGCTGCCGCAACGAAGAAGGAAAATTTAGTGAAGAGGCATTCAAAAAAAATGCATGCAGGCCTGAGGTAAAAATGATTGAGTTAAAATTATCACAAGGAGCAAAACCTGGGCATGGCGGTATTTTGCCTGCAGCGAAAAACACTCCTGAAATTGCAGCAATCCGACATGTGGTTGCCGGTACAACTGTTGCATCGCCGCCAAGGCATTCAGCTTTTGATAATGCTGAAGGAATGATGACCTTCATCAACAAAATGCGTACACTTTCAGGCGGCAAGCCTGTAGGCTTTAAAATTTGTATTGGCGATAAAGATGAATTTATTGATTTGTGCAAAGCCATGGTAACAACAGGTATAATCCCTGATTTTATATCAATTGATGGCGCAGAAGGAGGAACCGGTGCAGCACCTTTGGAATTTACCGATTACTTAGGAATGCCAATGAATGATGCACTTGCATTTGCAAAACAAACACTTGATGAATTCAGGCTTTCAAAGCATGTAAAAATAATTGCAGCAGGAAAAATAATAACAGGATTTGATATTTTAAAAGCACTTTCCCTTGGTGCATCTGCATGTTACAGCGCACGTGGCATGATGATGGCACTGGGTTGTATTCAGGCATTAATATGTGATACAGGCCGTTGCCCTGTTGGGGTTGCCACTCAGGAACCGTCTTTATACAAAGGACTTGACCCGGCAGATAAAATGGTAAGAGTTGCAAGTTTTCACAATAAAACAGTTTCGGCTACAAAAGAAATAATGGAAGCATGCGGCTTTAGCAGCATTGAAGATATTAAACCTTCAAAATTTTACCGCAGGCTTAATGAACATGAATCGGCAAGTTTTGAAAAAATATATTTTAATAACAATAAAATAGTAGTACCTAATAACAGTAACCATCCAATTTTAAATTAAATAATTATGGAAAAAAAACATTCAGGCCTTGTATTGCGCCAAGATGATTATGAAATACTTCTTTCATTCTTAAGAGGCGGCCAACATCTTAGCAGCATGGATAAAGCTAATGCTGAAGAATTGCATGCAGAATTAAAAAAAGCAAAACTTGTGGAAAAAGAAAAATTTCCCAGTGATGTTGTAAGATTAAATTCTGTGGTAAAAATTAAAGATGAAAGCCAGGGAAAAGAAATGGAGTTTACAATTGTTACTCCCGATCTGGCAGACATCAAACAGAAAAAGATATCTGTACTAGCCCCTATCGGAACAGCTTTAATCGGCTTTAAAAAAGGTGAAATAGTAAAATGGACAGTACCTGCCGGCGAGAAAAAATTTCTTATTACCGAAGTTGTTAATGCACAGGCTTAATAAACTTTCTTAGGTTGCAATGTTGCAACCTTTTTTTATTTTTCATTCACAAAATCACTCCTTGAATAAGTTCCGGGTTGCGCATGATCTCCCTCTTTAAATTCAAAGTTCACATAGTGGATTTTGTTAACCTCAGTTAAATTATAGGTTACTTCTTTCAAATAGTTAAACGCTCCTGTTGATCCCATTCTTTGGGTTAAATACTTTCCATTATCTGTTTTGAGGAATAATGTATCGTTCGACAATTTTTTAACTTCCATTTTCACTTCAGGGTAAAGTGAATTCAACATTGCAAGTACTGAAGTATAATTTAAGGAATCAGGGCTGATAGGCCTTATTTTTTTTAATTCAAGATTTCCTTTTCCATCATCTTCTACACTCCAGAAATAAGACTGATCTGATGTTACCAGCGCAACAGAATCGTGAGCTGCAATTGAAGACGTAGTATCTGTTACAATATGTTGTTCATCTTTGTTACCACCGCATGATGCAATAAAAAACACAGTGATAAAACCAATAATTCTGTTCATATAAATTTATTGATCTAATTCTTTTTTTAAATCTTTTTTTGAAATATAACCTGAATATTCCCAAATCTTTTTATTGTTATTATAAAGTTTAAAGAGAGGAATCTCATAAATACCTAAGAGGTCTGCCAACTGTTTATTTTCGTCAATATTTATTCTCACAATTGTTACTTTTCCTTTGTATTCTTTAGTTATGCTTTTCAGCATAGGTTCCATTTTAACGCAAGGCCCGCACCATGGAGCATAAAAGTCAACCAAAACTTTTCCTTCCGATATCAAATTTTCATATTGAGCCCGGGAAATTTTATCTGCCACTTCACTTAATTCAGTCATTGGTAATTTTTCGCCTTTCCAGGCGAGAATACCACCTTTTAATTCATATATATTTTTAAAGCCGGCCTCTTGCATTTCGTTAATAGCTGCAGAAGACCTTCCTCCTGACATACAATAAACAAAGTAAGGTTTGTTTTTGTCCATTTTAGTTATTAACGTCTTAAATTCATCACCATTATAATCAAGGTTTTTTGCATTACCAATAAATCCTTTTGAATATTCAGCAGGGGTTCTCACATCAAGGAGTATGGCATCAGGCTTTAAATGAATGCTATCATTAAATTGAGAGGCAGTTAACACTGTTTTTTCCTGGCCAAAAGAAAATTGAGTTAAAGTAACAAATAAAAGAGTTGCTATAAAATTTCTCATTCCTTAAAATTAAGTTGCAAAGATACAAAACTGACAGAAGCTTAATTTGACACATACTTCAAACCGGCGACAGATAATATTAAAGTTGTTATAAAAAATATGCGCCAGAAAGTTGCGGGTTCTTTAAAAACAAAAATACCTAATAAAACTGTGCCGACTGCTCCAATGCCTGTCCATACCGCATATGCAGTGCCTATAGGAAGTGTTTTTGTAGTTTTTATTAAGAGAAGCATACTTATAGAAAGGCAAACCACGAATGCAAGAAACCACCATACAGATTCCTTCCCATGTGTTTTATTAGCTTTAGCCAAACATGCTGCAAAACCGACTTCAAAAAGGCCTGCAATTATTAAATATATCCATTGCATAATTTCAAAATTAGTGTATTTAAAAATTGTATTTGTTGGAATAGTTATTGCAAACCTCAATGGTATCAATTAAAATTTTATGGCAATTCCAAAGAACGTAGGAAAAACAGAAAGAGCCTTATCAATAGCAGGTGGCAGCGCCCTTTTAATGGATGCGATGATACGCAAAAAGAAATATGCGCCATTGGAACTTATCGCAGCCGGATTGCTTTTATTTAGAGGTTCAACAGGTTATTGTCCTGCTTACGATGTTGCAGGTAAAAAAGAAGAATCTGTAAAAAATATAAATATAAGAGTGAGCGTAATAGTATTTAAATCACGACAAAAAGTTTATAATTTTTGGAGGAATTTAAGTAACCTGCCATACTTTATGGATCATTTGGAATATGTGCAGGTGTTGGATGAAAACCGTTCCCGCTGGAAAGTGAAAGGCCCGGCGGGCTTACATTTAACATGGAATGCATATATAGTAAAGGATATTCCCGGGGAGTTGTTAGGCTGGAGTTCTTTGCCGGGCTCTGATGTTGAAACTTCGGGCAAGGTAGAATTTTTAGATGCCGGCAAATATGCCACTGAAGTTAGAATAAATATATCTTACAGGCCGTCTTCCGGAATTTCCGGCAAGCTTGCAAAATTGTTCAATGGCAAATTTCGCCGCCTGGTAAAAAGAGATATACAGAATTTTAAAAATTATATTGAAACCGGTAATCATTAAGTTACCAAATTATTAATTATAGCCGGTAGGTTATGCCCGGCAATTAATGAACAGTACCTTTGTAAAAAAATTAATAATGAAGAAAAAAAACACTTTGTTTTGGCTTGGGTTTGCAGCAACAGCTACAGTTACCGCAATTTTGATAACGCGTGCTTTTCATCATTCAAAAAGATTAAATGAAATTGCAGATGAAGGTTATGAAACTGCGGCGGATATCCTTTTTCCTGAAACTCCTACAAGAACAAGAAAGGTACATTATGGCCCGGTATTACCGGAAAATGAGGAAGTATTAAACGGTTGATTCTTCAGTTACTTCCTGCGAAGCAGATTCTTTTTTTACAAAAAACATTCCTATCATCATCATTGCTGATGTCATTATAATAACCTGTACCAGCAATGGTGTTCCTATTAAAGGAATTTGAAATGCCGGAATTATTGCAAGAAATAAAAGAATATTAATAAGGCCACGCGGCGCCATAAAAAGTAATGGCAAAACGGGCAGCTTTGATAGTTTTAATTGAATAAGCCTTACTATATATATTGACACAACTATAAGAAATGCTAATAACAGGCTGTCGGGGTTAATTATATCTTCTGCTTTTATAAAATAACCGAACAGAAGAAAAAACAATGACCTTACTAAAAAAGTGGCTTCTGTTATTACATCTTTTAGTTTATGAACTTCAGATATTAAAGCATAAGGCCGAAGTTTTGAAAGCCATTTCACATTTCCAATTTCAGATAAATTGCCAAGGAATAATCCAAACAGTAAAATAAATATCAAAGCCGGCAAATGATAAATCTGAGATAACTCGTATATAAGCACTGCAAGCAAAATAATGGGAGCATATTTAGTTTTATGTTCAATTTTTCCAAGGAGATAAGACAAGCCCATAATAGCAAGAAAGGACATAATTGCAACAATAAGCAATTGCAGAACAAACCAACCCACAACACCCATATCAATAACTGCATTTAGAGCTACAAAATTAAAAAGTAACACACCTAAAATATCTGAAAAACTGCTTTCATAAGTAACGAACTCCTTGCTAAACTGAGGAAGGTTTGCAGCGCTGGAAATAGCTATTGAACTACTGATAACGCTAAAAGGAATAGCATTTGAAATACAATCTTTTAAATTATACCCGCTAAAATATTGAAACAAAAAGCCAAGAATAAAAGT